>NZ_DOEM01000027.1:16610-79680 GCF_003533255.1 Pediococcus sp. | reverse complement strand
TTTCCGCTGAGCTCTAGGACCGCTCGGCAAAATAAAAGGCAAATCCTAAGTACGACTCCCGCGGGATTGCGATCCCGCATATGTCGCACTTAGGATTTGCCTTTTACCATTTTGCCTCGCGCACTTTTACTCTTACCTTACCTGTGCCGCCGTCATTATCGCCACTTTATACACGTCTTCTTCACTTGCTCCTCGTGACAAATCCGACACCGGCGCATTCAATCCCTGCAAAATTGGCCCTATTGCCTCAAAATGTCCCAATCTCTGCGCAATCTTATACCCAATATTTCCTGATTGCAATTCTGGGAACACAAACACCGTTGCATGCCCCGCTACCTTTGAATCTGGTGCCTTACTTGCACCCACATCCGGCACAAACGCCGCATCAAACTGCAGCTCACCATCAATCTCCATCTCCGGTTCCTTCTCTTGTGCCAATTTAGTTGCTTCCTGCACCTTTGTGACCATATCGCCCTTTGCCGAACCCTTCGTTGAAAAACTCAACATAGCTACCTTAGGCTCAATATCAAAAATTTCAGCCGTATGCGCACTTTCCACCGCAATTTCTGCCAGTGTTGCCGCATCTGGATCAATATTAATCGCCGTATCCGCAAAAATATAACGTTCATTATTGCGCTGCATCACAAACGCACCACTAATTCGTTTTACACCAGGTTTTGTTTTAATAATTTGTAACGCCGGACGAACTGTATCTCCCGTTGGGTGCACAGCTCCAGAAACCATTGCATCTGCTTTGTGCAGATACACCAACATTGTGCCAAAATAATTCACGTCAGTTAACATCTTCAGCACTTCTTCAATAGTGTTCTTTCCCTTACGCCGCTCTACTAAAGCATCCACCATTTCTTGCTTTTCTTCTTCCGAATAATTGTCCGGATTAATAATTTCAACATTTTTTAAATCAACATCATCTTTTGAAGCCTTTTCTACAATTTTCTTTGCATCGCCCAACAGAATTGGTTTGACCAACCCATCTTGTGCCAACCGCGCAGCCGCAGAGTAAATTCTGACATCGTCCCCCTCTGGAAATACAACCGTTCTATTTTGACCCTTAATCTTTGCCTTTAAACCGTCAAATAAATCCATGTTTGAAACTCCTTCCATAAAAGACAGAATTTTATATTTAATTATAGGTTATGCCTTAGTTTCTTTTTTAAATCGTTCAACTTCACGGGCGATCGCCAATTCTTCGTTCGTAGGCACAACTAACACCTTTGCCTTAGAATCCGAAGCACTAATATCTCGCAACTCACCTTGAACCTGGTTTTTTTCGTTATCAATTTTAAGTCCAAAATAATCCAACTCATCAACAATCATTTTTCGGACTAACATCCCATTCTCACCAATGCCTGCTGTGAAAACTAAAACATCAATTCCGTGCATTTCAGCAATGTAAGCCCCAATATACTTCACAATGTTATTCACAAAAATTTCAACGGCCAACTCAGCCCGACGGCTCTTATGTCTAGCCTCCAAAACGTCGCGCATGTCAGAAGAGATTCCAGAAATACCTAACAATCCAGACTTGGTGTTTAATATTTCAATCATTTCAGAAAAGTCAGTAATCTTTAGTTTTTCCATCAAATAATTGACTAAAGAAACATCGATGTCTCCTGAACGGGTTGCCATTGTAATCCCAGAAACCGGGGTAAAGCCCATTGATGTATCATATGACTGGCCATTCAAAATAGCGTCAATTGAGGAACCGGCCCCTAAATGAAGGGTGATCATCTTCAAAGAACTTAATGGTTTGCCAAGTAGTTTGGCCGCATCCAAAGCAACTAATTGATGGCTCGTACCATGGGCACCATACTTACGTGCGCCATATTTTTCATAGTATTCATAAGGAATACTGTACAAATAATTTTTTGCGGGTAATGTTTCATGAAAAGAAGTGTCAAACACCGCAACACTTGTGACGTTTGGCAGGACCTTTTGCACTGCCCGAATTCCAATCACATTGGCCGGATTGTGCAATGGAGCATACTCCGATAAACTCTCAATTTGCTTAATTACTTTTTCTGTAATCTCGACGGAGCCATTGAAAATTTCGCCACCCGCTACAACGCGATGACCAACGCCTGTAATTTCATCAAAACTTCGAATAATTTTCAGGTCAATCAAAGCCTTTAGAACCATATGGATCGCAACTTCATGATCTTTAACTGGCTCTTCAAACCGCGTGTTTTCCTGATCGCCATAAATCATTGTAAATGTGGAGCCATCAATACCAATTCGATCCACCTGGCCACTTGCGAGAACTTTCTCGCTTGGCATCTCAAACAGTTTGAACTTAAGTGATGAACTTCCTGCATTAATTGCAATTGTTTTTTCCAAAGTAAACCCCCACTCACTTTTCTATGGATCCGATTCGATCTTCTTTTAATACTTTCACTCCACCGCGTTTGCCCTAAATTCTCAACGCTCATTTACATAAATTATACCTTATTGTTTTTAACATGAAAACCATATGCCTATTTGTTATTAGAAACTAAATATTTAAAAAAAGAGATTTATTCTATATAGCGTTAACTTGTATAGGATAAATCTCTTTGTGCCAATTAATTTGGTAGTTTATTTGTTTGTTAATTTGCTTGCAGCTGCTTCATCAAGAATAACAGTCACGTTGTCATGGTCTTGAAGCACGCTTGCAGGTAAGTCTGGAGTGTTAGGGCCTTCGATCATTCCCTTAACAGCATCAGCCTTTTCTTCACCGTAAGCTTCCAATAAGATATGTTTTGATTTCATAATTGAAGCTAATCCCATTGATAAAGCTTCCTTAGGCACGTCTTCTTCATGTGCGAAGAAACGGGCATTAGCATCGATCGTTGATTGAGTTAATGAGACACGATGAGTGCCAATTTCACGTGAAGTTCCTGGTTCGTTGAAACCAATATGACCATTGCGGCCAAGACCCAAGATTTGTAAATCAATTGGGTTGTCCTCAATTACTTTATCATAACGTTTTGCTTCAGCATCGATATCTTTAGCCAAACCATTTGGTAGGTAAGATTTCTTAAATGGCTTTTTGTTGAATAAATGTTCATGCATAAAGTAGTTGTAACTTTGGTCATTGTCAGCAGCTAACCCGATGTATTCATCCAAATTGATAGAAATGGAATCGCTGAAATCAAGATCACTAGCGATAATGTCATTGTAAGTTGTAATTGGTGTACTTCCGGTAGCTAAACCAAAAGTATGAGCACCATTTTTCTTAGCATCAGCAAAAATCTTGTAGCCTTCTTGTCCGCCTTCAACTTCATCTTTAACAATAATAATTTGCATAATCAAGCTCCTTTTTATTTTCTTTTTCGACTCCGATGAGATCTATAAGAATAAAAATCCCATTCACATTGGTATAGCCCAATTATATATTCTCCCTCTATAAATTGCAAGGGTATAGACCAAAAAATCAAAAATTATTTCTATAAATCACGATATCTAGAAATATTCCCTACTGAAATTAGACACCACCCTGAGAATTAAATTAGTTGCCGAATTTTATATTTATCGATATACTGAATTCGTAACAAATACAGGGGTGCTGGATCCAATCCGGCTGAGATAAAAACTAGTGGTTTTTGACCCTCGAACCTGATATGGATAATGCCAGCGCAGGAAGTTTAATCGTTTTGATGATCAAGTGACAGCTCACATTCCGTCATTTGATGACCAATTTTAAACATGCAATCAAAAGCTGGCGCGTTGTCGTTGGCTTTTTTATTTTGTTTCAAGAAAGGAAACTATCTTATGAATACAAGTGTTGCAATTCAAGTTTTACCAATGTTAGAGGACGACAAAAAAGTTGTGGCTGTTGTGGACAAAGCAATCGAGTACATTCAATCCACGGGCGTTTCATATGAAGTCGGTGCGTTTGAAACTACACTCGAAGGTGACTACGACCAACTCATGGAAATTGTTAAAAACATTACCAAAATTGCCGCTGATGCTGGTGCCCCTCAAGTGATGACTTATGTAAAAATTGATTATAAATCTGAGGGCAAGGTCTTAGGAATCCATGAAAAAACAGACAAATATCAACATTAATTTTCTACCTATTTTGGTCATTCTGGCGCTTTTAGTTATCTGGCAATTAATCAGTTATTTCCAAATCGTCCCGACTTTCATGCTGCCTTCACCTGTTAATGTAGTCAAAGCCTTTATCACCGATTTTCCGTTGCTTATGAAAAATGCCGGCGTTACCCTCTTGGAAGCGTTCTGGGGACTATTAATTGGCGTCATTGGTGGTGTGCTTATCGCCATAATTATGGACTTGTTTAATCCACTCTATAAAGCTGTTTATCCCCTGCTAGTCCTCAGTCAAACTGTTCCGGCGGTGGCTATCGCGCCCCTTTTGATTTTATGGTTTGGCTATGGCATGCTGCCAAAAATTGTTTTAATCACAATCACGACATTTTTCCCGGTGGCCGTGGAAATGCTGACCGGCTTTCGCGCTACCGATCCTGATTTAATTCATTTAATGAAAACGATGGGTGCAAGCAAATGGAAATTATATTACTATGTTAAGTTTCCAAATTCGTTGAATCATTTCTTCTCGAGTTTAAAAATCTCTGTATCTTATGCAATTGTGAGTGCCGTAATTTCTGAATGGGTTGGTGGTTTTAGTGGCTTGGGTGTCTATATGACGCGGGTCATGAAGGCCTATGCCTACGACAAAATGTTTGCCGTCATCTTTTTAATTTCGGCTTTAAGTTTGCTTTTAATTTGGTTGGTCACTCTGATTCAACATAAAGTCATGCCCTGGGAGGCAGTAAAAAAATGAAACATTCCAAACATTTTTGGCTCTACTTAAGCTTGAGTTTTTTATTGATGTTGGTTTTAGGTGGCTGCAAAACTAGTTCTAATAAGTCGCAAATGAAGACGATTACCGTGGTTTTGGATTGGACACCGAACACCAATCATACCGGAATGTATGTTGCCAAACAAAAAGGCTACTACAAAAAATATCATCTCAATGTGAAGTTTGTACAACCACCCAAAGATGGCGCCGAACAGCTTGTTGCGAGTGGCAAAGCTCAAATTGGTATTTCTGCACAAGATACGTTTGCTGGGGCGATTGCCCGTCGTGACCCATTGCCTATCACCACAATCGGGGCCATTATTCAGCACAACACTTCGGGGATCATGTCGCGCAAAGCAGATGGGATTACTTCACCGAAAAAAATGATGGGTAAACGTTATGCAACTTGGGACTTGCCAATTGAGCAAGCAACTATCAAACAAGTAGTCGAAGATGATGGCGGCCAATATAGCAAAATTAAAAAAATTCCTAATAACATTACCGATGAGGTGGCGGCCTTAAAGACAAAACAAGCTGACTTGATCTGGGTGTTTTATGGTTGGGCTGGCGAAAATGCTAAAATTAAAAACCTTCCCATCAATTATTTTTCATTTCGTTCTTTGAACAAGGTTTTTGATTATTACACGCCGACCCTCATTGGCAACAACCAATTTTTAAAGGCCCATCCTAAACTGGCTAAAGATTTCATGAAAGCAACTGCTAAGGGATATACCTATGTGGCTAACCATCCCCATCAATCGGCCACCATTTTAATGGATCAGGTGCCTGAGCTTAAAAGCAACCAAAAGTTAATTTATGCGAGTCAAACCTACCTTTCCAAACAGTACACCTTAGGTTCAAAGCAATGGGGAAAAATTTCATCAACTCGCTGGAATCGATTCTATCAGTGGCTAAATCAACATAAACTTGTTTCCGTCAAACTCAAGAAAAATCAGGGATTCACAAATCAATATCTTTCTAAATGAGGTCTTAACTATGGCGTTATTACAAACGCATCATATTTCTAAAACATATTCGGATCACCAGATACTTGCCGATATTAATATTCAGCTAAATCAAGGTGAATTAGTTAGTATTCTTGGTGTCAGCGGTATCGGGAAAACCACTCTTTTCAACATTATTGCTGGTCTGCTTTCCCCAGAAAATGGTGAGGTTCTGCTTAAAAATCAACCCATTACAAATAAAACGGGTCAACTCAGTTACATGCTGCAAAAAGACCTTCTGCTACCCTACCGAACAATTATGGGCAACGTTATTCTACCGGCTTTGATGCGGGGCACCTCAAAAAAAGTAGCCGAAGCGAAGGCCGCTCCGTTGTTTAAACTCTTTGGATTGCAACATACCGAAAAACGGTACCCTCAGGCTTTATCTGGCGGGATGCGCCAACGAGCTGCCCTATTGCGAACTTACATGTTCAATAAAGAAGTCGCTTTATTGGATGAACCTTTCAGTGCTCTAGATGAAATCACAAAACATCAGGTACACGCTTGGTATCTCAACTTAATGAGTAAAATTAATTTATCAACTTTACTCATTACACACGACGTTGAAGAAGCGATCCTCTTATCTGACCGAATTTACATTTTAAGTGGCACACCCGCATCAATTACAAAGGAAATCATAATTGATTCTGAACTAAAAAAACAACCCGATTTCGAGTTGAGCACGTCGTTTCTCGACTACAAACGCCAAATTCTAAACTTATTATAAAGTGGGTTAAAAAGTCAGCAGTAAATTAACCAAATCTTTTGCTTTCTATAATGTTTTAGTTTATATTCTAGTTAAAGCACAGACAAGTTTATTCAAATAAACTGATTTCTAAAGTTTGCTTGTGTTTTCCAATATTTTTGATTGTCCAAAGGAGCTGTTAGTTATGGCAAGTGAAATTGTATTTTTTAATCCTGGTGATTCTTTAGGAAATTTTCATGATTACAACGAAGCAGTCCGTAGTGGTCAACTATACCGGCATAAGGATGAAACGCCTCATGAATTAGTGATCGCAACGGATCCTAAAAACGATGAAGAGTATCTGATTTTTTACGCCAAAGATGCGGTTGATCCTGCGAATAATAAAGATAAACACGGAACCAAATATAACATCTCTAAACACTTATAAAAGTTACTACCATACTCTGTGCCAGAAGGAGGACTCGTTATGACTTTTGCAGACCAACTGACCAGTCAACGAAAACGGGCTGGTTACACGAGAAGTGCCTTAGCCAAAGAACTGGGTGTTAGTCTTAATCAGGTTGCCAAGTGGGAAAGTGGCGAATCTGAGCCAAGTCTAACTATCTTGCGTCAGTTGCATTCAATCTATGAAATTAGTATGGATGAACTTATCTTAAATGAGACAACTAGTCAATCGGTGAGTCCTTCTCGCTGGCTGACACGATTTGATAAAGATTTTAAGAAAAAATAAAATCTGTGATCAGGGTAGTTGAAAAACTACTGGTGATCACAGATTTTTTATTATCGGCCTACAGGTTGAAAGTATCAAAATTATTATATCAGTGCGTTGCTTGCAAAGATTAGACTTAGTCTGGAAGCAAATGGGCTCAATAGTGTCTTTATCTTAGCGGGTTTCGCTTAGATAAAGGCCGAGCTTGGAGACGTGGCTTGTGGCCCCAAGTCGTGCCCCCCACGTTCCAGCCCAAATTTGCTGGAAGACGGCCTTTTAATCTGATTTTATTGCCATGAACGTTTTCGTATCAAGCAACAAGATAAGTTTTTGTAGTTTCAACCTTTTATTATCGGTGTCACTTGAAACTGTACTTCTCTATTTTTGAAGCATTTCATAAGGATTCGGTAAATGATTGGCTACCTTATCGGCTATCGCTAGGGCAATTTCGTTAGAAACTGACTTTTCGGCATCTGGCGCCGTATACATATTAATTTTATAATCAACTTCCGCTAAATTTTGTTCAATCTTTTTCTGTTGAGCCACAACTTCCTGGCGATGTTTAGGCAATAATTCACGCCGTTGCTTCACTGAAGCTGGTCCCGCCATTACATAATCAATGTATTTGCGAATATCTTTAATTTTCATGCCAGTATTTTTCAAACAACAGATGGTTTTAAGGAGATTCAAATCCCCAACTGTAAATTCACGATAACCAGCCGCATTACGTGCCACGAACGGTAGCAACCCTTGTTTATCATAAAAACGTAACGTGTAAATCGACAGATTAACTTTGGCAGCAACCTCTTTTATTGTGTATGTCATAAAATAAGCTCCACTTTTTCCTTGCCCTAGAGTAATGTCTAGGGTTTAACATGGCTATCATAACGTAAAACAATAAAAATCACAATCAATTAGAGGAGAGTCAAAAAATGACATAAAAAGTATTAGTTACAGGTGGAAACGGCTTTTTAGCACTGCATATCATCAAGCAGTTACTCGAGGCAAACTACTCCGTTAGGGCAACTCTGCGTTCACTCAATAAAAAAGAAGAGGTCCTTCAAACGCTTAAATTTCATGAGGTTCCAAATCTTGACCGTTTAAGTTTTGTCCAAGCTGATCTAACCCGAGATGATAACTGGTCGACAGCCATGGCCGGCATTACTTACGTCATGAGCGTGGCTGCTCCAGTTTTTGTAAATGGTGAAACTGCCACCAAAGATGTCGCCCGTGCCGCGACTGATGGCACGTTACGGATTCTAAAAGCGGCAGTTACTAGCAACGTAAAACGGGTTATCATGACTGCCAATTTGGGAGCTGTGGGTTTCAGCAATAAAAATCAGCAACATACCACAACCGAAGCCGACTGGACTGATCCAAACGAGTCCGGTCTATCGCTCTATGAAAAATCTAAACTCATTGCCGAGAAGAGCGCCTGGAATTATCTTAAAAAAACGAACAGTACTCTCGAATTTGTAACTGTGAATGCGGGTGCTATGCTTGGCGGCGCCTTAGATGATCATGTTTCAGGCAGTTTTTGGATTGTCCGTAATTTAATTAATGGCACTGTGAAACGCATCCCTAACATCAAAATGAATATTGTCGATGTTCGCGATGTGGCTGATATTCATATTCGTGCCATGCAAACATCTGCTGCAGCAGGAAAACGTTTCTTAGCTGTTGGCGACAAACCGATTTCAATGCCAGAAATTGCGGCGCTCATCAAAACTCACCGACCAGAATTAGTTGCTAAAATTCCCACAAGAACCTTACCAAACTGGATAATTCGTATTGGTTCTCATTTTAATCAACAGGCAAAAGAAGGCCGTTTATTCCTAGAAGTGAACCACAACGTTAGCAATCAGCGCGCAAAAACACTATTAGGTTGGCAACCAATCGGTAGTAACCAAGAAACGATTTTAAACACCGTTGATTCTTTAATCCGCGCTAATCAAATTTAAATCAAAAAAAGATCGATCGTAATTTTTGCAATTACAATCGACCTTTTTTTAACACTGCGATTTAATAAACATCGACATTAGCGCCGAATTCAGCTTCTAAATCTTCTAACAGTGTATGTTTGTCGGACTTACATTCTTTTTCAGAATACTTAATAAATAAAACCTCGCTTTATGTTTTGCCTAAGCAATCACAACTATGCGAGAATGTTTACTGTTTTTGAACATTAACAGCTTGTGGTCCACGGTCGCTGTCTTCTACATCAAAAGTAACTTCTTGGTTTTCTTCCAATGTCTTAAAACCGTCGCCTTGAATTGCTGAAAAATGAACGAATACATCGTCACCATTTTCGCGGTTGATAAAACCAAATCCCTTATCAGGGTTAAACCATTTAACTTTGCCTTTTTCCATGTGAATGAATCCTCCTAGCGCAGTGCGCTTTTTTAATTTTGTATCCCACGAGCCAATTACGAAAGGAGTCACGCTCTTAGAACTTCGAACCCTTAATAACCAAACTGATAAAACACATTAACATAACCTTAACAGGAACTAAGTATGAATACAAATGAAACGACTTCTAAAAACTCTTATAAGTCGATCACTCTCTATTGTTTTGCATTTAAAACCCAGGTATTATTAACTTAGGGAAGTGATTTTTATCATGAATAGTTTTTTTGCTGTCTTAATCGCATTAAGCATTCTGGGTTTTATAGTGTTGGAAGCTATAACCCTCTACAATAAAGTTACGCATCAAATGCTTTTTCATGTACCAACTACTAAATATAAAAGTTATATTTTAGGTACCGTACTGTTATTTTGCGTCGCCATTTTTGGTTTTCAATTCACTAATCCACAACCCGTAACGTCAGCCCCATCTGTCAAAAGAATTTACAAAACAAAAACGGTTGGCAAAAAAGAACTGGAGTCTGCTAAACTACGGGCCTATGCGCTCGCAAAAATATCATCCAAGATCACTTCTCAATCAAATTCAGTTGAGGATTTGTCAGATAAGGTTGAATCGGCTAAAAAAGCATCTTCACAGTCAGTAAATTCAAGACAAGAATCGGAAAGCAAACAGGCCAAAAAAGAAGTTCAACAATCAAGTGTTGCCTCACAAAGTTCAACACAAGTTTCAAATTCAACCAGCGCCGACAAGACTTCTAAACAGGGAGATCTAGACACAACCACCAAGAAGAGAATTATTGGTAATAAAAATTCACGAATCTACCACGTTCCTGGTCAGGCAGGCTACCATATGAATTCTCAAAATGCTGTCTACTTTCAAACGGAAGCCCAGGCTCAATCTGCTGGCTATCGTAAGGCAAAAAGATAGTAAGGGGAGAAATTAATGATGTTTATTGGAATTATCTTTTTAATTATTGGTCTCTTTGCTATCGTCGTTGCTTTCCGCCAACGAAAAGATCGCCTTTGGTTCGTTTTATTAGCCGTAATCACTTTACTGTTAAGTTGGAATCAAGCGGGTTCTTACGCGCGTCGAAAATACTTTAGTGTGAATAGTGTGATGTCCACAAAAGTCATCACTAAGGTAAATTCCAGTGCTAAAGTTTTGGCCAACTCTTTGGAATCTAAAAATAGCAAACTAAATCGTGCCCTATCCTCCCAGTCTGCCTCGATCAAAAAAAGGGCCAGCAGTTTGCATATTAATTTTGCCAAAACACAATCAAATGCAGACAAGACGAGTAGCCAGACTTCCGATGATACCGAATTAGCCAACAAATCATACGCTGGTCAACAAACCATCACCATTAACCAAAACAACCCCAACTTTTCGACTGCCGATCTTTCCACCAGTAAAGGTGCTTGGCAAACTTATGGTAATCTAGATCGCTATAATCGGGTTTCAGCAGCAAATGCACTTCTAAACAAAAGTTTAATGCCTAAAACGGAACGCGAGTCTTTGGATGTAGACCCCACTGGCTGGCATAACAAAAAGACTAGCAACGGTTGGCTGTACAATCGCTGTCACTTAATTGGTTATCAATTAACAGGGCAAAACAACAATGCCAAGAACTTAATGACTGGCACACGTTCCCTCAACGATCCTGAAATGACAACTTATGAAAATGAAGTGGCAGACTATGTAAAAGCCAACAAAAATCATTACGTGCGCTATCGTGTGACGCCCGTTTTTCGTGGAAAAGAATTAGTTGCCCGTGGCATTCACATGGAGGGCCAGTCGATTGGCAGTAACGCCGTCCACTTTAATGTTTATATTTTTAACATTGAATCTGGTTATACCATTAATTATCAAACTGGTACCAGTGTTAAGAAATGAGGTTTGAGAAATGAAAATTGTCTTTCATATTGACGAAAACTCAAAGTGGCAAACTGCCTTGTCAAACGTGGCAAATGCCCTGAGCTATGCTAAACAAAAGCAACTGACTATTTCCATCGTGGTTGTCGTTAACGGATCTGCAATCACTGAGTATTTGGCAAATGATGTTCAAGTATTCATTAGCACCCATCAAGGAACCGTCGAATTCCATGCTTGTCAAAACGCCATGGCTAGTCACCACATTTCAGCTGAGCAATTGCCCAAGACCGTTAAAGTGGTTCCTGCCGGTGTGATTGATCTTGTGACGTTACAAGATCAAGGTTTTCGTTACATTAAACCTTAGTATTAAAACCTTATTTTGGAGATGACCATTATGAAAAAAGAAAGTTTGCTTTTAAAAATAATTTTATTCTTAGTTACCCTCGCAATTATTGCTGGCTGGGGCTTCGGTACTTATGGCTTTACCATAGTGGGTTTTGATTTCAATAATCATTATGCCTACGTCTTTTATAATCTTGCCGTTGGCGTTTTTGCAGCAGGAATTTTTCTTTTGATCACGAGCTACCTTTGTTTTCATCTCTTACTTGCCATTGATAAAAATCAATTCTACAGTAGTTTAACGTCAACAAGGTTGGCTCAAATTAGTCATCTTTTTTGTGGGTATCTCTGTTGTTGCCATTCTGGACCTGCCCGCCTTGTACGTCGTGGCGGATCACACGGATGCTCCTGGAATTTTGTTGATAGGTATTATTTTTGCCGGTGTAGCAATTACGTTAACCATTCTTGCGCGACTGTTTTCTAAATTAGTAACTGCAGCGCTCACCTTAACAAATGAGGAAGCTTAATCTAACTTTTTTGTTCCTATCGTTTTGTATCGTGGTAAGATAGTAAGCATGGTCAAAAAACGAAAGGCGAACTAGCATGGAAAACAACCGTTTTACTCAAGACGAACAAGTCTCAAAAAAATTATTTTATCAATTGTTGGAACTGGAATGATGTCATTTTGTGGCGTCCTACTCGAGACCTCAATGAATGTCACCTTCCCCACTCTAATGAAACAATTAGGGGTATCAGTCTCCAGCATTCAGTGGATTACTTCTGGATATCTCCTAATTGCTGCCCTTGTCATGGCCCTGGCTTCTTATATTCACAAACGATTCAAACTGAGAAACATTTATACCGTTTCCGTAATTTTATTTATATTAGGTCTGCTCCTTTGTGTGTTTGCCACCAGTTTCCCAGTCCTTTTAGTTGGACGATTAATTGGCGGCGTCGCAACGGGACTTACAACGCCTCTCATGTTTAGTATTATCAATCATGAAATTCCCGTTCAAAAACTGGGAAGCTACACGGCGATTGGGGCAATCATCATTTCAATGGCGCCAACGATTGGCCCCACATATGGTGGGCTCGTGTCTTACTACCTTGGTTGGCGATTAATCTTTTGGATCGTCCTTCCCGTTTCATTAATTGCTGCTGTAATTGGGATCCTAAACATTGAACAGCATCGTGATACCCTACGACCTAAGCTTGATATTTTGGGATTTGCCTGGATTGCAGCTGCTTTTATCTTAATTGCCCTAGCTTTCAACGAAGCTTCTACTCATGGTTGGGCAAGCACTGGTTTTTGGTTAATGTTGGTTATTGGCCTGTTAGCTGTTGGCTTGTATGCTTGGCACGCCACCCATACCAAATCACCGTTAATCAATGTTAAAATTTTTACATACCAACCTTTTGTGTTCAGCTTTTTAGCTTATGCCCTTTGTCAGTTAATTAATCTGGGTATGAGTTTCCTACTACCAAACTTTGGTCAATTAGTTTTAGGCACAAACGCCTTATTAGCAGGGTTTTTACTTTTACCAGGAAGTGTATTACGGATTTTTATTATGCCATGGGGCGGTAACTTGCTAGACCGCAAAGGTCCGTCCTTGCCAATCCTAACTGGAATTGGTTGCATCTTAATCTCAGCCATTTTATTTTTATCCTTCATGTCATTTTTAACAATTCCCTTGATGACATTTTTCTACGTATTCTTTAGCGTTGGGTTTTCACTCACGTACAGTAATACACTGGCAAACGGGATGAAACAATTGCCAATGCATTTAAAAGATGACGGTAATGCTGCATTTAATGCTATTCAACAATATTCCGGCTCAATTGGGACTTCATTGATGGCCACTTTAATCGCCATTAGTCAAATGAATGCAACTGGAATTTCCACTAAACAGGCCATTGCTCGTGGAAGTTCCCATGATTTCATTTTGCTGATTTTTATGGCCGTTGCCATGTTAGGCATTCAGGCTTGGAATTTCAAGATTCAAAAAAATCAAATCGTAAAATAAAGTTTAAGGCAAGTCGAACCGAATCGACTTGCCTTTTTGTGTCTAAAATTAGATTTAACGTTTCATGATATGATAAATTAAGAAAGAATTTAGAGGTAAAACAATGCAAACAGATCAATTTATTCCAAACAACAAAGTTTCTAAGAAGACAATTCTAGCAATTATCGGAACCGGTGTAATGTCTTTTTGTGGCATTTTATTAGAAACGGCCATGAACGTCACTTTCCCCACGCTGATGCACGTTTTCGGGGTCTCAATTTCGGCCGTTCAGTGGATCACTTCTGGGTATTTACTGGTAGCATCCCTTGTGATGACCTTATCTTCTTATATGCATAAACGGTTTAAACTCAAGCAAATCTTTGCTTGGGCAGTGATCCTTTTCTTTATTGGCTTATTTCTCTGTGTCAGTGCCACTAACTTTCCAGTCTTACTGATTGGCCGATTAATTAGTGGTGTCGCAACCGGGATGACGACCCCTCTTTTGTTTGGCATTATCAATCATGATATTCCCCTTCAAAAACTCGGACGCTATATGGCCATTGGCGCCATTATTGTATCCATGGCTTCCGTGGGTCCAACGTACGGTGGCATTATTCTTTATAGTTTAGGTTGGCGCGCCATTTTCTGGATTGTCCTGCCAATTGCCTTGATTGCTACAGTGATTGGGTTATTAAACATTGAACAAACGCGCCCTGTGGAAAAACCACGCTTAGATCTAATGGGTTTTGTCTGGTTGGCTGGGGTTTTTATCCTTATCTCTCTTGCCTTCAATGAGGCTGCTGTTCACGGCTGGGGTAGTTTGAACTTTTGGATTTTGTTACTCTTAGGCCTCGTTACCGGTGTTTTATATGTTTGGCACGCCCGGCATTTTGCATTTCCATTGATTAATATTACTATTTTTAAATACCATCGTTTTGTTTTAAGTTTTGTTGCCTATGCGCTTTGTCAATTGATCAATATTGGGATGAGCTTTTTGCTACCCAACTACGGCCAATTAGTTCTCGGTGTCAACTCCTTATTGGCCGGTCTCCTGCTCTTACCCGGTAGCTTGTTACGGCTGTTTCTGATGCCTTTTGGCGGAGTTGTTTTGGACAAACGTGGCGCCGCTCTTCCAATCATCACTGGGATTAGTGCCACTTTGATTTCTGGAATCCTGTTCTTTAGTTTTCAGTCTATTTTATCAATTCCACTAATGACCATTTTTTACGCGTTATTCAGTGGCGGGTTTTCGTTAACCTTCAGTAATCTTTTGACCGATGGCATGAAACAGCTGCCTGGCAAACTAAAGGGAGACGGCAATGCCGCATTTAATGCCATTCAGCAGTATTCTGGATCTATCGGTGCCTCATTGATGGCGGCGTTCATTTCTATTAGTGAAATAAACGCTCACGGCCTCTCCACGGTAAGTGCAACCGCCCGCGGAAGTCAAAATGATTTTCTTGTCCTGATTGGCCTAGAATTGGTCATGTTAGTGCTACAGATTGTTAACTTTCGGAAAGCACGGAAACAAATTGGTGCAAACTAACTAAAAAATGCTTGGACTAACCTAACTACAAGTAGTTTGAGCCAAGCATTTTTTCTTTACTGATTCACGTTTGTACTTAAGTTAGGATTCCGCTGAGCTCTAGGACGGCTCGACAAAGCAAGAAAGACAAGATAAGCATGCCTCCCGCGGGATTGCGATCCCGCATACGTCTTTTGTACTGATTTTTTCCGCTGAGCTCTAGGACGGCTCGACAAGTCAGTAAGTAAAATATAAGAAGGACTCCCGCGGGATTACGATCCCGCATACGTCCTCCTTATATTTTACTTACTAGCGACTTGTCTCGCCCACTAATCTTTTTTCCACCAACTTCTCCGCAATTTGCACCGTATTCCACGCTGCTCCCTTCAAAAGATTATCCGACACTACCCACATATGGTAATTGCCTGGATTCTCCTCATCCGCTCGCACCCTTCCTACAAATGTATCACGCTTTCCTTCCGCATAAATTGGCTGTGGATACAACTGCTTCTCCGGATCATCCTGCAACACTACCCCAGGCGCCTTCGTCAACAACCGCTGAATCTTCTCCCGACTCGCGTTCTTCTCATCCTTCACCTCAAAGTACACCGTCTCGCCATGACCAATACCCACCGGTACCCGCACACAAGTTGCCGTAACCTTGATATCCTTTGCATCCATATCATCCAACATAATCTTCTTGGTTTCATGAATCATCTTCCACTCTTCATGCGTATAGCCACCATCTTCAAACACATCAATCTGTGGCAACAAATTAAACGCCAATGGATAATGCTTCTCTCCACCCTTCACAGGATAAATCGTACTCGTCATTTTTTCGCCATTTAAATGCTGTTGCGCCTGCTCGTTCATTTCATTCCAAGCCTGCTGACCAGCACCCGATGCCGCCTGATACGTTGACACAATCACCTGTTTTAAACCAAATGCCTTCCGAATTGGTTCCAACGCCACCACCATCTGAATCGTTGAACAATTTGGATTTGCAATAATTCCATGATGCCGTTCCAATGCATCTTCATTAACCTCAGGTACCACCAATGGTACCTCCGGATCCATTCGAAAAGCACTTGTATTGTCTACGCAGACTGCACCACGTTTTACAGCTTCTGGCAAAAGCCGCTTTGAAACCGCACCTCCAGCAGATGCTAAAACTAAATCAACACCTTCAAATGAATCTGGTGTGGCCTCTTCAACAACTACCGGTTCACCTTTAAATGCCAACTCTTTGCCAGCCGACCGCGATGAAGCCAAAAATTTCACTGACTTAACCGGAATGGTAGATTGCTCTAACTGCTGAATTAGCCGTGTTCCCACGGCACCAGTTGCCCCCAAAATTGCTACATTGTATTCTCTCATCAACTTAACCTTCTCATTCGCTTTTTTGTCAATTATGCAATAGTTGCGTCTGCATTCACAAAAGCAGCCATATTAGTCATTGCGGCATGTAAATCTTCGACACTTGCCGCATAAGAAATTCGAATATAACCTTCACCACCAGGTCCAAACGCACTCCCTGGAATGACACCAACCTTACCTTTCAGGGCAAGGTCGGTAGCAAAATCTACCGAGTTTTGTGTATATCTTTCTGGAATTTTCGCGAAAATGTAAAACGCCCCTTTAGGAGGAACCGTTTCAAATCCCAATTTGTCTAAACAACCAATGACATAATCCCGACTCTTTTTATACTGGACACACATTTCTTTAGGATCATCTAGCCCGTTTGCCAATGCCTCGGCAGCTGCAGCTTGTGCTGGATTAGACGGTGCGGTGACCAAAAAGGCATGCATTTTAGCTGCATTTTTTATAAAGTCTGCCGGTGCGGCAATATAACCAACTCGATAGCCAGTCATCGCATGCGACTTTGATAACCCATTAATCAAAATAGTTTGTTCTGGAATCATTGAAGCGATTGAATGATGCGTCACACCATATGTAAGTTCACTATAAATTTCATCTGCAATGACAAACATCGGCAGGTTCGCAATCACGTCAGCGAGATCCTGTAATTCTTTTTCGGAATATTCCACACCAGTTGGGTTATTCGGATAAGTCAAAATTAAGGCTTTAACGGCATCCCCCTCGCGGTCTAGAGTTTCTGTTAACTTTTTAGCAGTCAACACAAAGTTATCTTGTGATGTATCAACTTCCACTGGAATTCCACCAGAAATGACGACCAAAGGCACATATAAAGCAAAAGCAGGGGTAGGGATAATTACTTTATCACCAGGGTTTAACATGGCTGATAAACTAGCCGCTAACGCTTCTGTGGCGCCAATTGTTGCCACAATTTCTGTTTTGGGATCGTAGTCTAATCCATGCCGCTTTTTCAAAAAGCCACTAATGGCGTTGCGCAATGCGGGGGTTCCTTTTTGTGCTGAATAGTGAGAATCATTTTCACGAATACTGCGAATCCCAGCTTCTTTAACATGTTCAGGGGTGTTGAATCCAGGTTCCCCTAGCGTTAATTTAACCAATCCCGGCGTGCCTGTAATCTTTTGATCAAACGCCCGAATTCCTGAGGGTCCAATTGAGTTTAGTTTTTGATTGACTGTTCCTTGTAGTGCTGCACTTAACTTTGGCATATAACCACTCCTTAATTTTTACGATAAAACATTTTCTAGACCAACCGTTAGTTCCTTTAATGAACCAACTTTATGAACTGCAATGGCCACACCTTTCATAAAGGAATCACGATTAAACGAATCTTGACGAATTGTTAGCGCTTCGCCTTCGCCACCAAACAAAACTTGTTCATGAGCCACATAGCCTGGCAACCGAACTGAATGAATTCGGATCCCTTTATAATTAGCGCCTCGTGCACCCTCTAACGTCTCTTTAAATTCTGGGGCATCATTGGCCTCGCGAACCTCACTAATTTGTTTAGCAGTGCTTAAAGCTGTTCCAGAAGGTGCATCCAACTTATCTTCGTGATGCATTTCAATAATTTCAACATCTGGGAAGTAAGTTGCCGCTTCTTTAGCGAATTTCATCAACAAAACTGCTGAAATTCCAAAGTTAGGAACGATCAAACCGGCTGTACCTTGTTCTTTAGCATAGGCTTTTAAATCAGCAACCTGCTGATCCGTCAAACCACTAGTCCCAATCACTGGTCTGATATGGTTTTTCAATGCAAATTTAGCATTATCAAACACCCCAGCAGGCGTACTGAAATCAATCCACACATCTGCTTCGACAGGTTTGGTCGTTAAATTATTGAAAATCTGGACATCCTCATCTAATCCATAACTTGCAGAATTTATATCCGTTGCGTCAGGACTGAATGCCCCAACCAATTTAAAATCCTCAGTTTTTTTGATAAGGTTGAGTGTTTTTTGCCCCATTGATCCACGAAAACCCGCTACAATTATTTTAATCATGATTAACTCCTAACTCGGCCAAACTACCCTTGTTTTCTAATGCATCCTCATTCAAATCCAAAGCTTTTGCTAACGTAGCCCGTTCCGCTTTGTTCAAAGGCAAAATTGGTAAACGACATCCGCCGACCTGATAACCTTGTGCGGTTAAGACAGCTTTTACAGGGGATGGTGAAGGATACAAGAACAACGCCTGCATTTTTGGTGTTAATCTTCGTTGTAACTTGCCAGCTAACGCAGTGTTACCTGCATAAAAAGCATCTAACATTTGGCGCATATCTTGGCCATAAACGTGGGCTGCCACAGAAACAACCCCTTTAGCACCAATCGCAATTCCAGGTAAGGCTTGGGCATCTTCACCGGTATAAACCATGAAATCATCTGGCGTATGTTCCACTAAAAACTCCAGATCTTCCAATGAAGTACACTGTTTAACAGCTTGAATATTAGGATGTTGGGCAAGTTTAACGACCGTTTCGTTTGCCATCGTGACACCTGTTCGACCAGGAATATTATAAATGGCCACTGGAATCGGCGAAGCATCCGCCACCGTTGTAAAATGCGCAATCATGCCGCGTTGATTTGGTTTGTTGTAATAAGGAACCACAACAAGTGCCATATCAATCCCTTCAATTTGACCAACTTCTTTAGTCAATTCAGTAGTTTGTAAAGTATTGTTGCTTCCAGTTCCGGCAATAACAGGCACCCTGCCATTCACAATTTTGCCAAATTTCGTATATAATTCAATTTTTTCATCGTGCGTTAAATTGGGCGTTTCCCCCGTCGTTCCGCCAATGATAAAGCCATGACTACCAGTTTCTAATAGGTGATTGGTCAACGTTTCAAGGGCGTCAAAATCAATGTGGTTTTGGTCGTCAAATGGCGTCACAATTGCGGTTAAAATATCTGCATCTTTAAACATCCGTATCCTTCTTTCCTAATTTTCTTTTGTTTGCATTCGATTTAATAGAAATCCTTTAATAGCCTGAATGCCAATCTCAATTGCTTTTGGATTAGGCTTTAATGTGGCTGAATGAAGTTGAGAATCATCGTCAACTCCTAGCCAAAACATGGTTCCTGGAAATTTAGCGAGCAAATAACCAAAATCTTCACCTGTCATTGCGGGTTTCGTTTCAACAAATTGCACATCTTCTGTTTGTTTCATATAGGTAATAAAGTTTCGAGTAAGTTTCGGGTTGTTTTCAACTGGCCAATAGCCGCCCTGATTAAGCTTCACCACTACTTTGGCCTGATAACTTTGCGCAATGCCATCCGCAACCTCTTGAATTCGCTGATCAATATGTTCAATCATCTTTTGTGTTAACCCACGAATCGTGCCTTCCAAACGGGCATGACCCGCGATCACATTGCGAATGCTACCAGCATCAAATTTACCAAAAGTAATGACGCCGCCTTCAATTGGATCCACACTGCGGGAAATAATGGTCTGCACTTGATTAATAAACTGGCTCGCAGCCACCACCATATCATTTGCATCCTGTGGAAAAGCCGCATGACCACCCTTCCCATAGAAATCCACGTCAACTTCAGTGGTTCCGGCAAACAAAGTCCCCATCCGACAACCAATCGCACCAGTGGGTAAATCAGGATTGTCATGCAATCCGTAAAACTCATCTGGACACCATTTACCAGTGAAAATCTGCTTTTCATAAGCAGTTTTGCCACCGTTCAAGCTTTCCTCAGCCGGTTGGAAGAAAAACAACAAGTTATCTTTCGGCTGGTTAGCTGCAAAATAGTCGAGTAAGCCAAGTGCAACACTCATATGAATATCATGGCCACAGGCGTGCATCACATTGGGATGTTTAGAAGCAAATGGCAATCCAGTTTGTTCTGCAACTGGTAGTCCATCAATATCTGTTCGATAGCCAATTGTCCGTTCAGATGCACTCCCGTGAACTAACACGAGTAACGCGGTCGGCATTTCTGCCGGAGTTTGAATTTCCAAATTAGTTTGGTCGAACTGAAGCACCGTTCTTTTAATGAAAGCATGGGTTTCCGTTTCTTGCATCGCAAGTTCTGGAATCTGATGCAAGCTTTGATAAATTTTGATTAATTGAGGCTCTGTTAACATTGCTTGTTTGTTCATAACTTTACAGCTTTCTTAAAGTGTCCTCGAGTTCTGTCTTTGACCGAGTTTGGTCATCAATATCTTTCATTTTGCGGGCAGGCACACCAGCCACCATCGTGTAGGGGGCAACATCATTCGTCACAACCGCACCAGCAGCCACAACTGCCCCTTCTCCAACGTGAACACCTTCCAAAACAACGGAATTTGCCCCAATCATGACATTATCATCAATGCGCACGGGTTGGGCAGACGCCGGCTCAACCACGCCAGCTAAAACAGTTCCGGCACCAATATGAGCATGTTTTCCGACAATCGCACGACCGCCCATGACAACTCCCATATCAATCATGGTGTCTTCACCAACCTCAGCGCCAATGTTGATCAATGCTCCCATCATAATGACGGCATTGTCACCGATCACAACTTGATCCCGGATAATTGCCCCGGGTTCGATGCGCGCATTGATATTCTTAGTGTCCAACAATGGGACCGCTGAATTACGTCCATCATTTTCAACTTCATAATCTTCAATAACTGCTTTGTTGTTCTCAAGAAATGGTTTAACATCTGCCCAATCGCCAAAAACGGTTCCGGTTTTGGTTTCTACAAACGCTCGGACGCCTTTTGGAACATCAAGTTTAGTCAAATCACCTTTTAGAGTGACCTTTACGGGTGTTTTTTTCTTGGCGTTACTGATAAAATCAATGATTTCACGTGCATCTAACTGTGCCATGGATAAAATCCTTCCTTTATATAAACTTTTTTATTTTTCGTTGTCAGGTTATCATAAGGCTCAATGGTTATTTGAACTTTAAAAATTCTCGATTCTTCTATATTATATGGCATTCAGCAACTAAACAAAACTGCAATCCAGTTTGACCAAATCTTCATAACTTTCTCGTTTAACAATGACTTGTGCTTTACCTTTTTCGACAAACACCACCGCTGGCCGCGGATTTCGATTATAATTTGACGCCATTGAATACCCGTAAGCACCAGTAGCTGGAATTACCAAAACATCACCAGGCTGCGATTTAGGTAAGGCTTGTTTTTGAATCAAAATATCGCCTGATTCACAATATTTACCTGCAATTCTAACCGTTTCATCTGGTTTAGCCGTTGCCTGATTAGCTAAAACGGCTTCATATTTGGCCTCATAAAGCGCCGGTCGAATGTTATCGCCCATCCCGCCATCCACCGTCACATATGGGCGAATGCCAGGTACTTCTTTTCTTGAGCCAATTGTATATAAACTATATCCCGCGGGGCCTGCAATGGAACGGCCCGGTTCAATCCAAATGGCCGGCATTTTTAGCTGACGTAACGTGACCTGCTTTTGGACGGCCTTCACAATTGCGTCAACAAATTCTTCGGGTGCCAGCGGATCATCTTCTTTGGTGTACTGAATCCCAAAGCCCCCACCAATATTTAAGACTCGGGTTTCAAAGTTAAACTTCTTTTGCCAGTCAGCAGCCAAATCAACTAATTTTTGGGCTGCCATGACAAACCCATTAACCTCAAAGATTTGTGAACCAATGTGAGCATGAATACCAAGCATCTCTAGTTGTGAATTTGCTAACACCTGCTGCAACGCTTTTTGCGCTTGCCCAGATTGAATATCAAAGCCGAATTTGCTATCCTCTTGACCAGTTTGGTCATACTTATGGGTATGCGCTGAAACACCGGGCGTTAAACGTAACATGACTTTAATTGTCTGTTGTTTTTCTTTCAAGATTTCGCTTAGTAACTCAATTTCGTGAAAATTATCTAAAATCACAACCCCGATATGATGATCCACGGCCATTTCCAATTCTGCGCGTGATTTGTTATTGCCGTGAAAACTAACTTTTTCCATTGGAAAGCCAGCTTTGATGGCCGTATATAACTCGCCACCTGATACCACATCAATGTGCGCGTCCTCTTGATTGACAAGTTGAAACATCCCAACTGTGGCAAATGCTTTGCTGGCATAACTCACGGCGTAATCGACTTGATTACGCTCAAACACCTTTTTAAACCGCCGAATTTGTTGGCGGATTGCTGAGACATCATAGGCAATTAGCGGCGTCCCATAAGTATGCGCCAATTCTACGGCATCAGCCCCATCAATCATTAAATGTCCTGCTTCGTTTACTTGTTGCTCCCCTTGAGTACCCATTTATTTACCCCACTAGTTTTATAATTATTTTATTAAACAAAAAAGAGACCTTTTTGTTTAGCGCAAACAAAAAGATCCCAGAATGAGTTCATTATTATTCTGTATCAATTGTCGATAGCGCCCCGCAGCCGACATGTTTTGCTGCGACAGTCCGCAGTCTGTTAAACTACGTCCCAGCACACCAAACCCCTATCCAGATTTGACGCTTCGGCAACCGCCCCTTTCACTAGCTTCATAATTTGATAGAAATTCCACTAATTACTCTTGTTGGTTGCGACCTCTTAAATTATTAAAAAGTTTATAATACTTCTCACAGATAGTCAACCCCTTTACTCCAATAAAATTCCCTGTAGCTCTTTTGTATCAGTTAAAACAACTTTATCTCCATTTAATTTAGAGCTGCTAATATCGAGCTTGTTTAGTTCTAACATTGCTTTCACATGTAGTTTTGAACTGCGGCCAGCCGCATTGTTTTCCTAAATCAAAAATAAAAAACTTACTACTAAGTATTTCTTATAATTGATTAATTCAAAGAATAATTTAGTTGCTATTCATCAAAAAAATGCTAAAATTCACAATAACTAATCAAACTTTAATAAAATATAATTTTTGAAAACTAGAAAGGATTTTTTTACTCATGAAGGTTGTTAAATTTGGCGGTAGCTCATTAGCAGACGGCGCCCATTTTCAAAAAGTCATCTCCATCATTAAGGCTGATCCTGCACGACAGATTGTCGTTGTTTCCGCACCAGGGAAACGATTTTCTGAAGATACAAAGGTCACCGATCTCCTAATCACCTACGCTCAAAGGGTAATTGATCATCAAGATCCAAAAACGGTTGTGGATAAAATTAGTCAACGCTACCAAGCGATTAGTGATTTCTTTGGATTGCCAGCTAGACCAATTGACAAAATCATCAAAAAGCTTCGGTCACTACCCCTTGAATATTATCCAAGCAACACGTATTTGATGGCTGCCTTCAAAGCGCATGGTGAACGTCTTAATGCCATGTTGTTAACCGCCGTGCTCAATCATCTGAACATCCCTGCTCGCTTTGTGGATCCTTTTGAGGCAGGAATTATCGTAACTGACGATCCGAGTGACGCCTCTGTTTTACCAGAAACTTACGAAAATTTAGCGCATCTAAAGGTTACAGAAGAAAAACTAATTTTTCCTGGTTTCTTTGGGTTTACGCCGAATGGCCAGATTGCCACCTTTTCCCGCGGTGGTTCCGATATCACCGGCGCAATTGTTTCCCGAGGACTAAAAGCCGATTTATACGAAAATTTCACTGACGTTGATGCCATTTACGCGGCCGATCCACGGATTGTAGATCATCCCCATGCCATTAAGAAAATGACCTACCGCGAAATGCGCGAACTTTCTTATGCAGGTTTTTCCGTGTTTCATGATGAGGCAATTATTCCGGCAATTGAAGGCCAGGTCCCAATCAATGTGAAAAACACTAATCATCCCGAATTACCGGGAACTTTAATCGTTCCAGAAGATAGTTTTGAGCCCCACCGCACCATCACGGGTGTAGCAAGTTCCGATCGATTTGCGGCTCTATATCTGCACCGTTACCTGCTAAATAAAGAAGTTGGTTTTACATTAAAACTCCTTCAAATTTTATATAAATATGATGTTTCTTATGAACATATGCCTTCTGGAATTGATGACTTAACCATAATCTTTGACAAAAACCAGTTAGACAACGAAACTATTCATGAGATGTGTCATGACATTAAAAATACGTTGCATCCAGATCAACTTGATTGGATTGATGATTATGCGATTATCATGGTGGTTGGTGAAGGTATGCGGTCAAAAGTTGGGACAATTGAAAATATCATCCGTCCCCTCGCTGAAAACAACATTGGTGTTCACATGATCAATCAGGGTGCTTCACGAATTTCAATTATGTTAGGCACCAAACAAGCAGACGCCAAAAAAGCCGTCAAACAAATCTATCAACAGTTTTTCACATGTCAAACTGACACCCACGAAAGGAGCACTACTCATGCAGATTGATAAAGTTCATGGTTCCGAAAACCACTTCTTTTTACTCGATCAAACTCAGCTACAAACTAAATTAACTGACCAAGAATTAATTAATTTCGCCACAAAAATTACAAATCCGCAAACCGGACTTTTACAGGGAGCAGATGGCGTTTTAGTCATTGACGAGCCCACGCACGAAACGGCCTTGGCCCAGATGCGGGTCATTAACGCTGATGGCAGTGAAGCCTCAATGTGTGGAAATGGGTTACGGACCGTTTCCCGTTATTTAAGTAAAAAATTTCAGGTAGACCAATTTAAAGTTCAAACGCTTAACGCCGATTTAAAAGTCAGTAAAGCAAAGGATTTTGCGCCAAACGTGCCCGCATTTAGTGTTGAAATTTCACCAGTCTCATTTGATGCGGAAAAGTTACCGTTTCACAATGCAAACCATCAGCAATTAGTTGACGAGCCATGGCCAGAACTACTACCAGAACTCAAATTTACCGCACTCGCAGTGCCTAATCCTCATTTGATCAGTTTTGTCTCTGCTGAAGAATTAGCATCTGATGACCTAGGGACTTTAGGGAAACGTCTCAACGAACCCAACCCTTACTTTCCAGACGGTGTAAATGTCAGTTTTGCGGAAATTTTGGGTCAAAATAAATTATTTGTTCGTACTTTTGAACGAGGAGTTGGCTTCACCAATGCTTGTGGAACCGGCATGTCAGCTACTAGTTTGGCATTTGCCCTCACCCATCCTGATGAAGGTCAGTTTGATCAAGAAATCACCGTTTATAATCCCGGTGGCTTAGTTAAAACCAACGTCCACAAACGAAATGGCATCTATGATATTGATTTAATTGGAAATGCGACGGTCACACATCACCTTGAGATTTCCGAAGCTGACCTGCATGCCGCTAAATTAACTGATGTTCAAATCAACAAAACGGATGAAGAAACAAGTTATCAAAAATTTGTGACACAATTGCCAAAAATCAACAATATTTCCGTTAAATCATAAAAAAAGAGGCCGGACAAAAACTATGTTTTGTCCGGTCTATTTATATTTCCCCAAATATTATTTCTAAAACGTGGGAAAAAGCAGATTCTTCCGCCTATCTTCAGAATCTAACGCCTTTTGTCCACTTTTTATTTTATTGTTTTTGATGAGAAACCTTCTCCAACGTCCAACCAGACATTAAATGGAATTCATAGTCTTGGCTGACAAACTGCTTATTGGGAACGCCATTGCTAAATAACAAGCGCATTTCCTCGTTTTTATAAACGCGTGTTTTACGAGTAATCTTGACTTGATTCAACTTAGAATTTCGTTTAATTTTGGTAGTTCCGGTTGTAGGGTCCGTCTTAGCCAGTTTTTGCTGCAATGGATTTGTGGCGTAATAATAAATTCGCTCATCCTTGGTACCAATTTGTTGATACAAGATGGCATGTTTGCCCTTCACACTTGAGGTCAACGGATAAGTTTGCGTTTGATTAACTTCTTTCATTCCTAAATAAATATTGTAGTTTAACGCGATTAACACGACACTCCCAATACTTAAAATAAGACCCAAAGTTACCCAAATCATTTTATTAATACCACGGTGCATAAAAATCATGCTACAAGCAAAAAGGATTGCACCAGCGAACAAAAAAATAATTATCATGTTAATATCCCCCTCGTGCATCTTTTTTCAAGAAGAACGTTAATAGAAAACCAAGTACCGCAAACATTGTGGCAATTAAAAATGCGTAGCGGAATCCTAAAACATTCGCATTTAAAGCAAGTTTTTTAAATAAGATAGGTGTTGCTTGTGAAACGCCGCTGCCTGGGGTGTGAGATAACGTCACACTTGACATGATGGAAACTAAAATGGCTGTTCCCATGGAAGCAAATACCTGACGGGCCGTATTATTCACGACCGTTCCATCACCAATCAAATTTAGTGGTAAATCGTTCATTCCAGTTGTCGTAACTGGCATCATAACCATTGAAATTCCAAACATTCGGACTGCATACAAACAAGTTAAATAAAACACTGGTGTTTGAGCGGTAATTGGAATAAATGAAGCTGTCGTCAAAACTAGCAGAAACATCCCTGCAATTGACATGTTTCTTGCACCCAAACGGTCAAAAATTCGACCGGTAATTGGGTTCATAACCCCCATGGCAATGGCCCCAGGTAACAGAGTTAAACCGGACGCTAGCGGCGATTCACCACGCACCGTTTGGAGATAAAGGGGCAAAACCAATGTGAATCCATTCATGGACATAAAGGAAACAGAAACCAAAATTGCAGACAAGGTAAAGTCTGAATGTTCAAACACTTTAAACTGTAAAAGTGGATTTTTAATTTTAAGCGACCGTAAAATAAAAATAGCAACTACTAAAACACCGACAATCAAGGTTCCATAGACAATTGGATTAGTCCAAGAATAGGTTCCAACTGATGAAAACGCAAATAACATTGAACCAAAACCAATCATTGATAAAAGCACTGAAGACCAATCAACAGGTGCTTTTTTAGTTGGCAAAACTTTTCGTAAAGTAAAATAGCCCGCAACCAATACAATGAAAGAAATGGGCATGATGGACAAGAACAACATTCGCCACGAATAATGAATCAAAATCCATCCAGCAAATGTCGGCCCAATGGCAGGTGCCAATCCGACAACAATGCCGGCACTTCCCATTGCTGCGCCACGTTTAGCTGGCGGAAAAATTGATGTCATAATGGTCTGATAAACTGGGGATGTGATCCCAACACCAGCCGCTTCAATCAAACGTCCGGCTAAAATAGTCCAGAAATTTTGGGCAAAATAACAAACCACAGTTCCTACGAAAAAAATAACAATCGCAGATAAATAAAGCTTTCGCGAATCGAAACGTTGTAAGAAAAAGCCAGTGATGGGAATCACAATTCCCATCATCAACATAAATCCAGTTGTTAACCATTGAACAGTGTTTGCCGAGATATTAAAGGACTTCATCAAAGTTGGGAAAGCTGTTGTTAACATGGTGGACGTCAGAAATGTACTAAAAGTCCCAATTAATAGGGTAAAAACTAATAAAAGTCGATTATACGGGCGACCATTTTGATCGACCGGTTTATCTTCTGCATTAATACTGTTCATGAAAATGTTCACCTCATTAAATTATTTAATTATGTACCTATAAAAAAGTCACAAAGATTATTGTATCATATAAATCTCATAACTCTCAAAGTGTTGTTTGCAAAACAGCATGTCCACATGGAAACTATTTAATGTTGGTTTAATAAATCGCTACTAGCATAACAACTAGCACGCAAAAATAAACTATTTATGATAATCGGTTTATTTACTCGCAAACCGAGAATAAATAGTTGTATTTTCAACTGAAAAGATTGTATGATTGTTACAGTTAAATTACAAAGATTTGTTAATTTAGCGGATTTCCGATTGATATCGTTTAGCCACCCTTCTATAATTTAGGCATTGTGACTATCTGAATCGTGAATCAAGTTCCTTCAAAAAGGATTCAATTTACGTTATGGGGATCAGATTTTTTAACAACTTAGCTACATATTATGAGGAGGAAAAAAATTGATTAAAAATAATTGGTTAAGATGGGTATTACTCGGCTTGGGGATCTTAATCGTTGGTGGCGGAGTGTTTGCCTGGCAATATGGTCAAACTCATTTTGCCCCCAAAACAACAATTAATGGAAAATCTGTTGCTGGACTAACCGCTAATCAAGCTACCCAAAAGTTGGCATCGTCTTCCTCAACTATAACCAATCGGGTTTATTTAAATGGTAAACTGTTGGTTACCGGAAAACAGCAGACATTAGCAAATGTCACCAAAGCACAAGTAAAAACAGTCCTCAAAAATCATCACGGGTTGTTTGCCAAAAAGGCTAATACTGTTGATTTAACAAGTTCCGATGAGGTTGTTACTTACCGAAGCAATACTTTGGAAAAACAAGTTTCAGACGCCCTGACCGCCTATAACAAAACGGCTACTGCGGCTCATCCAACCTATTATTACTTGAAAGACGGCAATATCAAGACACAGGCTGCTACTAAGGGTACTCAAGTTAACGTCACCAAAGCATTAGCGAGCTATAAAAATCAAATTAAGCAATTAAAAGATATAAAACTAAAAACGAGTTCCTCCACAGCAACCAAGGCTGAAACTGTGGCTGCCGAAAAGGTCAAACAAAATTTAAAGGACAGTTTAACCAAAACGTTGGTCTATCACGTGGGTGGTAAAGACTACACGTTAAAAGGCTCAGACTATATTGTAAACACGAAACCTGGTCAAACACCTACTGTAGATTTAACGGCCTTGGAAGCGAAACTGACCAAGATCAACAACTCTGATAGTACTCAGGGAAAGTCCTTCAGTGTTAAGCTTTTGAACAGTGGCAAAACGATCATGACAAATAACACGACTGATTCAAATTACGGCTGGTCATTAAATGTGAAATCAGAAGCGAAGATGTTAGCTGACAAATTCATTAGTTCAACCATCAAGTCAGGCACCAAGGTTGATATGAAGAACTATTCTGGTCAAAATATCAGTTATAACCGAAGTAGTGCCATTGGTTCAACACGCGTTGAAATTAATTTGACCACCCTGCATGAATATATTTATGTAAATGGCAAACAAAAAGAAGATATCCCTGTAATGAGTGGAACTTTGAGTGGCAGTAATAAGACCCCGACCGGCCTATTCCACATTCTCTATAAACAAAGTCCTTCTACCTTAACTGGTAAGAACGATAATGGCTCGGCCTATGCCAGCAAGGTTAGCTATTGGGAACCTTTAACTGAAGATGGCGTCGGGATGCATGATAGTTCATGGCAACCTTCCAAAGTTTATGGAAACCCAACTTACCGTAGCACGTATCATTCTCATGGGTGTTTAAACAATCCACCAAGCAAAATGAAGTCTGTTTGGGATAATACCACTACTACTGAACCAGTTATTATTTATAAATAAAACAAGAGTGTTGAGAAATTCAAAATTCTCAACACCCTTTTTTGTTTACCATCGATAAATATTTTCAATGTTTGTCTGTTTAAATAAACACCCACCATTTTTGACAACAACCTTGTTAGAAGCTTCATTATCTTTATTAACTGAAGCTTGAACTGGCGAAACTTGTAACTTCTCGCATTCTTGAAGAAGCAAAGCTAACAAAGCATTTCCATAATCTTTTCTGCGCTCATTTTTGGCAATTGCATAGGCAACATTACCACCAGACTCAAGTAACTGGGCATTAAGACGAAGGCGAACTCTTCCGATCCCAACTGGATGCCCGTCCCACATCCAGTAAGTCACTTGTGGCACCATTTTTTCATCACCAAAACTAGGATCTGCTTGTGTGTCAGCTTCAATTAGCCACTGTAAATACTGTTCATAATCATAATCTTTAACTTTGTTTTCGAATCCATTTTCAAATCGACCAATATTTTGTAACAGTTGATAGTACGGTTGACCATCTTGAGGTGTTAATTTGATTAACTTCATAATCCGACCTTCTTCGGCGATTAATTTGGTAACGATAATACTGTCTAAAATCTTCAATAACCTTGTGTTTATCCATATATCCCACAATACCGATATCGTGAAAATATTTATGATTTATATTTTCATCACTTTCAACTTCGTTTAAAAATTCCGGAATTTTTATGATTTACCCGTATCGAATATTATTAGTCTTCCAACAGCTTTTCCAGTGTTGTTTTTAACAACTCAGGGTCGTATGAAATACTTTTACTTTGCAATAAATTAGCATAACCTATGATAAATATCCAGATTTGAATAAAAAAGGAATTTTTATCAATGCGTGAATGTTCATCTAAAACTGCTTTAACGTTACGAAAGGTTAAGTTCAATAATGGCCATTTAGCTAACTCATCATCGGAAAAAGAAACAACTGGCGTTTCCAATACAAAGTGGGCTAAATTTGGCTGTGCCACAATCGTTCTCATCAGGTTGTCTCCAAGAAATAACAAGCGTTCAGTTGCCAATGGAATCCCGGCCAATTCTGGTTCAATAATTGCTGCCCACTCTGAAGAAACCTTATTGGCTAGCTCCCTGAAATAGACTTGCCGATTAGGAAAACTTTTATAGAAAGCTCCTGTCGTTACGCCAGCTTCATGGGCAATTTGCCGTAATGTTAATTTTTGCACCGAATTTACTTTTATCAAACTGATCCCGGCATTAATTAGTCTATCTCGTGTTGCCGTTTTATTTTTCATCACATGCCTCCACAGGTAAATATAACGCTGTTATCTGCATCAAACAATAGGTTTGAACAAACACTATCCTTACAGCTTAAAACTCACATTACCGCACTCATCTGCCACATCAGTTGTTATCTTTAAACCCATTTAATAAACAATTAAGAATTCAATTAACCTCTTGTTAAGAACTCCACGACATACTAAAGATAAGAAATCAGGAGGAGGCAAGAAAAATCATGGAAGACATTTTAAAACTTGACCAAGTATCCAAGAAGTTTGGCCGGCAAACCGTTTTAAAAGATGTCAGTTTAACTATTCATCGTGGCGACATCTACGGTTTAATTGGTCGAAACGGTGCAGGGAAAACCACTATTCTAAAAACAATCATTAGGCTGATTCAGTCGACACACGGGACTATCACACTCTTTGGCGTTTCAAAAGGTTCCGCATACATTCACCAACTTAGCCGAACCGGGAGTATTATTGAATCTCCCGTCGCTGTCGATCAATTAACCGCTCGTCAAAATCTAATTTATTACAGTAAAATTCACGGCGTAGTCGATCCCTCCGCGGTTGATGAAACCCTTAAGTTTGTGGGCCTTAACGCCACTGGTAAGAAAAAATTCAAGAACTTCTCGTTAGGTATGAAGCAGAAGATGGGATTAGCCATTGCACTTTTGAACAAACCAGATTTTCTGATTTTGGATGAACCAATTAATGGATTAGACCCAATCGCAATTGTTGAATTTAGAGAACTACTTTTAAAGCTAAATCAAACTCAACAAATGACCATTCTCATTTCAAGTCACATTCTGGAGGAACTTTATCAGTTAGCCACTCGTTTTGGGATCTTAAATAATGGCACAATTGTCAAAGAAATCACGAAACAGGAATTTGAGCAACAGAGCCGGGAATTTATCAAACTTGAGGTTGACAACCCTGACTTGGCAACAAACGTTTTACGTCAACTGGGTTGCCAAAATTTCAAGGCCATCAATGACCACCTGATAAACATTTATCAACTCGATATTTCCAATGCAAAGATTACCGAAGAATTAATTAATAATCATGTTCAAGTAATAACCATTTCACGAGAAGGCTTAAATTTGGAACAGTACTTTAAGCAACTAATTAAAGGAACAGGAGATGAGCAACATGTTTAATATGATTCGCGGTGATACTTATCGTTTGCTACATTCAAAGGGATTTTATATCACTGAATTTCTTCTTATCATTTTAGTGCTAACTTCTGTTTTGACCGGTACATTAGGAACTGTTGGTGTTCAAACAGAATCTTTAGCCAAAATGCAAGATGTGACATCTGTTTGGAACGCCGTCAAAGCGATGAAGTTAATGACTATAATGGCTAGCTTTTTAATTTATCTCATTTTACCGCTCTTCATCATGACAACCGGTTTTGAATTTTCTAGACGGTCTTATAAAAATTTATTAAGTAGCGGCATGACAAGGTTAAATTACTTTTTTTCAAAATATGCCGTTTTTATCATGATTGTTTGCCTTCAATTTATTCTGTTTTATGGCACTACTTTTTTAGGAACTGGCTTAAAAAACGGTTTCGGTACATTAACGGCAAACTTTGGTCTTAAAATTTCACAGACTATTTTATTACAGATCTTGTTCATAATTGCCATTTTTTCAGTATCAATCCTTGTCCTTTTCGTCACCTTTTCAACCATCACGGCTGTGACCACAACTATCATTTTTCCGCTTCTCATTCAGATTATGAGCGCAATTTTTAATAAAGTTAATTGGATTAAATATTTCGATTTTCAAAGCATAATCGATAATGCCTACTTCACACACCTTTCAGCACAAACACTAACTTATTATATTTTGGCGGCCAGTGGTACCATTCTAATTTGCGGATTCCTATCAATTTATGTATTCAAACAAAAAAACCTGTGATGATGATTACAGGTTTTTTGCTTTATTTAAGTCCCACGTATCCAGTTTTATTGATCAGTTTCTGGCCTTCTTTACTTGTTAGCCACTGCACCAACCGCTTACTATTTTCAGTTTGATCACGACGACTAATTGCGTAAACGTTAGCGATAAATGGATACTTCCCATTTCGAATATTTTTGGTAGTTGGCGCATACCCATTTATTTTGAGCAACTTAACATTCTTATTTTGTTTCATTTGCGTTGTATAGAATCTAAATGAGTAGCCAATTGCATTCGTATTATTATTGTAACCGGCAACGTCATCAATCAAACCGCCCATGCCATCTTCTTCTTGATAGCGCATGGGTGTTGCCATTTTCTTACCTTTCATGACCAAACCTTCCATCGCTGTTTGGCTACCAGAGTTCTTGGAACGTTGAAACGCCTGAATTAATGTTGGTTTGCCACCAACACTCAGCCAGCTGATTGTTTTTCTTTGATAAATGGCTTGCACCTGTTTTACAGAGAGATTATTCACTGGATTTTTCTTATTCACAAGAAAAACAAACGCTTCGCTCCCAAGTTTTGTTAAGTTAAGGTGAATATGCTTCTTTTTGGCCGCCTTAACTTGCTCGCTGGAAGGTGCGGCCATAAAGACGACATCCGCTTTTTTATTAATCAAACTATTAAAAGCCTTGGGAGTCGTTCCCACTTGAATAATCTTGGCAGCCTGCTTGGCATTGAGACCAGAATAGATGGTTTGCGCAACTGCCGAATAAATCGGATAAGCTGCAGTTGCGCCGTTTAATCGCGGATAATGATCAGCAATTTTCAAGTTGGCTGGCTGATTCAAATGCGCCAATTTTTTATCATCTCTGAAAGGTCGATACTGGTTCAAATTTAACTCACTGGAATTGCTGGTGTACGTATCCACATAATGCTGGCTTCGAATTATATGCTGATACACAGGCGCTAGACTAACCAACAAAAGGACCACGAAGCCAACCCTGTATCTTCTTGGTAGTTTAAAGAAATGCTTCAACGAAAGACTGTCCCAAGTCACACCCAGGATGGCAGACCAAAACGCCCCAATGAAAAGCCAAGCCAAGTTGTTGTATAAAGCTAGTCCACTGGCAAACAAACTCGCCAAATTATAGGGCATCACCAACAACAAGGGGTAAAGTTCCGGAATTTCTATGTAATTGAAGTCAAATAGCCACATGACTACGACAAAAACACCAAGATAGTAGAGTAACGCAATCAAAAGTGCGCTTACCTCAAGTCTAATTTTATTTTTGAATTCATATTTTTTATTGTAGTGATGCCAACTTAATCCGTTAAGGAACAGGGCTGGGATCAAAGCCCACCACCAACCCAGGCCAAAGACACCCACTGACCCAACGATTAGCGGTGTCCAGACAAAGCTTCTAATCAGTAACCAACAAAAACTCGCTCGATTCTTTTTCCTTATCAACCTTATTTCCCTCCAGTACAGTTCTTTAATATCTAATCATTTACAAGTTATTCTTGGTAAACTGCAATTCAATTGTAAATTTTGTGGCCGTGGTCTCAATCGTAACCGTCCCGTTCAGCAACGTAGTCAGTTTTTTTGTGATATATAAACCTAAGCCGGCATTTTCAGATTTACGGGCAAGATCCTCCGTGTAAAAACGATTGGTTAGCCGTTCTGGATTTTTGATTGGTTGCGCCAACTTATTGGAAAAAGCAATGCATAACTGCTGATCATCTCCATTAAGCGTGATTTCTGCTGCCTCAGTTCCATGCTCCAAAATATTACCAAGTAAGTTTTGAAAGATTCGTTGCAACATATCACGATCAGCCACCCACCAACAATTGGATTGAAGATTCAGTTTTAGCTCAATTTTTTTATTTGTAAAGGCTTCGTACATCCCCAAAATCATTTCCTGAAGCATACTCGTGATGTTAATTTTTTGAAGATTGACCATCAATTCATGTTCATTCAACCGATTGTACATTAAAAGCAGATCTAAATGTTTGGCCACACTGTTCAGATTCTGCTCAATTCGAACCAAACTTTCATGGTCGTCACCGCCTATAGCTGGTTGTTTCAACAAAACTTGCGTATAACCGCTGGCAATGGTAAGTGGCGTTCGCAAATCATGGGCAATGTTATGAATGGCCACATCTTGTGCGTTCTTTAGTTGATAAAGCTCCCGTTCGTTTTTCCGGTGCTTGATTAAGAGTTGATTAATCTTAAGCGCCAAATCCTTAACTAAAAAATTGCGTGAATGTAATTTAAGTTCTTGATTGGTGGGATCTTGCACAATTGAATCTAATTGTTTGACCACGCGACTAACATCTAGTAACACAAAAAATAAATAGAGACTGAAAAAAGCCAACATTAGAATAAAAATCACTAAAATAGTCATGCGAGTTTCACCCCAATCCCCCAAACTGTTGCAATATAGTCATTCTCCGGATCTAATTGTTGCAGCATCTTTCTCAAATTACTCAAATGCACGTTCATTGTATTATCATCATCGTAATAGTCAGCCTGCCACACGGCTCGGTAAATCTGTTCTCTTGTGAAAACTTGCTTTGGATGCTTAAAAAGCAGTTTTAAAATTTCAAATTCCTTTTTCTTTAACAAAACAGTCTGGGTACCATTGGTTACCGAAAAAATATCAGTCAGTAACGTGATATTTTTGTATGTAACTGATGCATTTTCTTCTGGACTAATATGGTCGCGCAGCTGTACCCGGATTCTTGCCTGTAACTCCTCGATATCAAACGGTTTAATGATGTAGTCATTGGCCCCGGCTAACAAAAACTTTGCCACATCAGCACGCGCATCTAAGGCAGTTAAAATAATCACAGGAACTGCCGTAGATTGCCTCAATTCTTTTAAAACTTCATCACCATTCTTACCTGGTAACATTCGATCAAGCAAAACTAAGTCCACTTGATTTTCGTTAAAGACTAACAACCCTTCTGTACCAGAATAAGCACTTAAAATATGGTAATGGGTTTGTAAAACCTTTTTAAGTAGCTGTTGCATTTCGTCATTGTCTTCAACAATTAATACTGTCTCCATGTGACCACCCCCTGCGCCTTTACTATCATTATACCCGATTGAAGCGCTTTCGATACGTCAAAATCAGTTTTCGAAACTGTACATAATATTGGCGTATTTAACCTTTAGTTGCCTACTTAATCACAAACAAATTCTGCGACGGTTAGGAGGTGCACGTACGTTTCAGTTTATATTTGCTCCGCTTCTTGTGGCAATTCTTAATTCATTATTTGTCTATTAGTTGAATAGGCACCACAAGCCGTGAGCGTTAGGCAACCCTCAGCCCACCCGCATCGCATAATAGTTGCCGAAGAAACTATCGTGTTTTAAAAAAATGCGCAAAAAACACCCAAACTACCACAAATAGTCTGGGTCTTGGTGTACCTACGTTTCAGTTTGCTTCAATTACAGTATACTTGATTGGTGTAAGAATTCAAGCCCAAAACACGCATTTTTCAAGCCATTTTAAGATGATTTTTAGTTATGAGGCCAGTGCAATACACAGCGCTATTTGATCATAATTATTTAGATCAGTCTATGGCCTATTAGTGAATTACTGTCTGACAACACCATATGAACCACAAAATCTGGCAGTGATTTCAAATGTCACAATTCTTCATCCAAAAAAATCAACTACGAAAGTTGATTTCAGGTTTTATAAATTAAATTTTAGATTCTTACCATGCAACTACTTTGAGTTCAGGCCATTTAGATTTCCACTTAATCGCTTTATTCATATAGATTGATTCCGTAATCATTTTTTTATTAGGACGCACAATTCCACTAAAAACATCATTCAAGCCATAAGGTGCAAAAGCCTCTATATCTTGCTGTTTATTAAGATATACCCCCAAAAAACTTGCGGTAGTTGGCCATGTACTAATTGCATCCTCAGTGCTTACGTAAGGATTTATCTTTTGACCGAATCTATGCTGATACCAAAGGTGCACACGAGCCTCATTTTTAACATCTATATTATATTTCTTCAAAGGAAGTTCGGACAATAACTGATTGCGAATTTCATTTTCTTTGGCTTCGCTTAAATCTGTATCAAAATAAACAATATCAAGGTCACTAATACCAAATCCTAAGTCTTTTGAGAAAATCTGGTTCCACACTGACTGGGTGATACTGCCGCCACCCACATAACTATTTGGTAAATTCAACTTGGAAATTGTCCGAAGTACGTTATATAGTTCTTGATCACGCATCAATATGTCATTCAGCAGTTTTATTTGCGCATTTAAAGGTACATTCACTCCACTTTGCATCAAAACACTCCTCCGCATTCATATCTTACGCACTAAGTTTTTGTATGAAATTTCGATAAACAGCTGAAGCCGCATTACCTGGGCTATCTGGAAACATAAATTGAGGCGCTTTTCCGGCAGCAATCCATTCTGCTGATGCCAATTCATCAGATAATTTCAAATTTTGTTTCGCCGTTTTACCAATAAAACCATGCATTAAAGCATTGTTCTTTCCAAACCAATACGTCCCCGAATATTCAAGCCTGTTTAAACTAAGACCTAGTTCTTCTTGCACCTCACGTTTAGCAGCAGCCTCTGCACTTTCGCCAGGTTGCATGTATCCAGAAATGAACGATGCATAACGGTGCGATAAGTAAGGCATTTTGGCCAACACAATTTCATTATATTCATTAGCTACAAGCACAATCACGCAATCGGAAAAAGTCGGAAACCAGTAACGATCACAATGTTCACAATACGGTGTTAACCCATCGTCACCAGCAGCCTTATCAACTAATATTGTGCCACATACCGGGCAATAACTGTATTTCATAAGACTTCAGCCTCCATGTCTATTTTGGTTCTTCTTTACTCTTATTCATTCTTCTAAATTTAAGCTGTGCGTTAATCCTCTGTGCTGTCAATCGCCAATAAGTGCGTAGTGCGATCCAAATACAGACATATATAATCATGAAATTAATCAAAAAAATAACTAAATTATTGCCAACTAACCAATTCCAATGAAACAAAAGATTAAATCCACTCACGCTCAAAAAAGAAACTATAATCAGAATGGTCAATTCACCCTCGTCGATAGCATCAGCATTGACCTTACTTTAATAAACTAAATTTCTTAGTTAAGTTTCGAACCACTGTGTCTTCTCCACTGATTGCAATTCCAACCGGATCGGTTTCCTCTAGTTTACTACTTGAAATTTTCGCTGCATATTCTTCAAATTGGTTATTAAGTGATTGACCCGTAGCTGTGAACACAACACTCACCACCTGATCGTTGGCAGTCAAGCTTTTAGCGAGATTTGCAATTTGGCCTTTGCCACCTTTCAACACCACTGTGCTGTATTTAATACCTGCATGAAGTACTTGGTCTTGATCAATAACTGGCTGCTCTGAAAATACGGCAGGGTCTAATTTGGAAATTTGGCCCATTAATATCGCGGCCACATTACCAACTTGACCAATAGAAAGATTTCTATCCAAAATTATTGCATTTCTCTTCATAAGGGATTCACCTCGTTCATAAGATATACATACTATACCTATTGTTGGTAACTAAAACTAGCAAAAGTTTTGTTTGTCCAAACAATTCAAAAAAACAGCCTAAACCATTTCATGCAAAATTTTTGCGTAAAATTGGCTTAGCCTGTTTTTTATCAGTAATTTATTATTTATTAGAAACTAGTTATCCGCATCTGTATCGTCATCCAATCGGGCTTTTAAAACTTCAATCGCCTGGTTAGTCGTTTCGATCTCTTCAATCACTTCCGACAAAGTCAGACCCTCGGAGCTGTAGCCTTTGTACGTAGCAGTCACGTATTCGTTTTCTTCCAATTGGCGAACACGTTCCCTCAAGTTGCCCAATTCTTCAATCATTTGGTCGTATTCACGATCGGTCATTTAGCCTACCTCACATTCATCGTTTTAACCAACTATTTTCCTAAGCTAAAGCTTCTGGTGCATCCAATTGGGGACCTTTCCCTTCACGTGCCAGCACCCAATCATCATAGTTCCATTCTTCAGTTGCCCGTCTCGAACGCATATAGTCCCACTCCGATTCACGTTCAACTTCCATAATCTGCCCACCAGGCCCAATCGTCACCCAGTTGTAGGAACCATTATTATGGGCAAATTTTATCCACAGCACGTCAAAATCGATTCGTTTTCCCTTGCTAGTTTTATAAAATCGTTTTAATCTGTCAATTCTCATAAATTGTAACCCCCGGGCATAATCTGCGTCCAAATTCTCCCAAACATCGGTGGCAAGTTGCACCAGATTGTTTTCAGATGGAAGCGGTAAACTAGGGTTTCCAAAAAAATTATTGTAGCTAATCAAGCGACCATCTTCACCATAAACTAAGGTCAGATGGGCATTATTGGAAACGACCTCTTTTTCTTGTTGATAACGTTCAACGCGAACTTTTTCACGATTGCGCTGTCGTTGTGTCGAAGAAACTAATTTAAATTCATCAGGAATTATTAGATCACGATCGATTTGATTCTTAACTAATACATACTCTGTCATATCACTCACGCTCCATTTTCTCTGCAAACTATTGAGTTTTCAATCTAATAACGCATCCAATCCAGTTTCCATTTTCCCAACTAACTGTTTCAAAACCACAGCTTCTTTGGGATCTAACGTTTCAACGACTGCTTGATTAATCGTCGGGAGGCAACGAACTAATTGATCGTACTTTTGCGTGCCAAGTGGCGTCAACTTGATAATGCGCGTACGACCATCTACTGGTGATTTTTCTTTTGAAATATAACCTAATTTGATCAACCGATTTAATCGCCGGGTCACATTACTTGGATTGAGGTAAATTTGTTTAAAAAGCTCTTCTTGCGATAATTCGCCCATATCGCCCACTTTTAGCACAAAAAAGTAGGTACTTGATGTCAAACCCAAATCCTTTAACTCTTTATTCATATACTGACTCACCTTATGTGAAACTGTATTAATTGCCCTAAGGTAACTATCTAATTCTCTTTTTGCCATGTTTGAAGTCCTTTCGAATCGCGTAAATTATATAAAGCAGTGCCATGCCTAATAACAATAAGCCGACCGCATATGTCCAACGTTGGTCAACTAAAAATGAACTTTTGGACACGCCAATTGCGGTATCTATTTCGCGATGATTGATGATAGATAGCACGCGATAAAAAATAATGGTCGACAATGTTGTGCCTAGAACTAAACCAAATTCGCGCACTAATGAATTGGTTGAACCAGCCATTCCCCGTAATTTTTCAGGTACCGACTGCATGATAATCACACTGTTGGGGGTGCCAAATGTGGCCGTTCCGACAGCCATGATAGCAGAAAGCCCAATAAAATAAAGCGGCTCGGATTTCCTAGTTAAAAATAATAGTCCAATTTGAGTCATCATAAGAATGCTCATTCCAATAGTCATTTCCACATGTTGGTCATAATGATCTGAAATGTACCCGGCCATTGGGGATGCAAACACTGACACAACGGGAGCAACCATTAATAAAATCCCTGAGAATTGCGTGGAATAGTTTAAAACAAGCTGTAAATATAACGGAGCTAAAATTGTAAAAAAGTAAGAGACAATAAAACTCAAAAACACGACGATAATGCTCTTTCTAAACATCTCATTGCGAAAAATTGTGAAGTTCAATAATGGTCGCAATGCTTTTTGTTCTGTTTTGACAAAACACCAACTAAAACCACCTAACAGGATGAGCAGTCCCGCCAAATAGGCAATGTGCGTATTCAGCTGAGTGGTCAACAAATATAAACATGTCGCAGCCAAAGCAAGGAGAATTGCACCATACCAGTCAATCCCCTTTTCTTTATGGCGTATACTTTTCGGGAAAACTAAAACCTCTATAATCAGACAAATTATTCCAATTGGTAAGTTAATCCAAAAAATGTAGCTCCACGGAAAACTGCCTAAAATAAGTCCACCTAATCCGGGACCTGCCAGTGCACCTAGAGAAATAAAAATACTTTCAACACCAAACGCACGTCCTAACTGTTTGGCTGGAAATGTATCGGTGACAATTGCATAGCTATTAGCCATGGTCATACTGGCACCAATTCCTTGAACAAAACGGCCTCCCAATACAAACTCGATTGTGTGTCCAGCTCCGGCTAAAAATGAACCGACCAAGAAAATAAATGTGCCAATTTCAAAAATTTGCACTCGTCCGTATTGATCACCAAATTGGCCAAATAATAATAACGTCGCACAAATGGTAATTAAATAGACCGAAATAATTAAGGTTGTCGTACCAGTTGCTGCATTTAAACTCTGTGCAATTTGAGGAATCGCGATAGCCACAATGCTCCCATCTACGATCACCATGAAAAAGAATAATCCTAGTACCGATAATATCAACCAGCGTCGTTTTTGTGATAGCATTTGACCACCCTCTCGATGGTATCATGGACCAATTTATTTGCTTAAGCAAATAAAAAGGCTTGGTTTTGTCAAACTCTTTCAAAAAAATTATATTGTGACATCCTACAAATAACCTGCCAACACTATTCTGGAAAATTCGAAGTACAAAGTTAGGACTGTTAGATTTAAAAGTTAATAGAATTTCGTAACTTTTCTAAGTTAAGGGGTATTTTAATTACAGAGGCAATCTTCATTAATTTAAATTAGTAATCAAATTTTTTTAATTCAAATAACGATGTGCTACATTTGGAGTACAAAAGGAAGTGATACAAATGCCCGCTACTGATCGTATACAAGTACGTATTGACGCTGCTATAAAGAAACGTGCCGAAGAAAAACTAAGAGAAAAGGGCTTTACAATTTCTGAATTCACAAGGATGATCCTGGCAGATGTTGCCAATAACAAACTGACCGTGAGAATTGAAACTGCAAACAATCAAGTAAACGCAAGCCTTGCTGAAGTTGTAAAAAGATACTGACAACTCAAAAGAAATCAAATCGTATTCAGATATAGACTCTTTGGAAAGGGAATTATTTAAGTAAATGCAAAAATTCACTTTAACTCCTACCAAACAATTTAAAAAAAGCCTAAAACGGGTAAAAAAGAACCCACGCTGGAAACCAATCTGTCAAAAATCATCAAATTACACCGAAACCAATCCGTTACCATGGCGATACGTTCTTCAATGCTTTATAGAAGACTCTGAAATTCCGGATTACTTTACGCACATCCACTAATGGTCAAACAAAAATACCCAGAACGCAAGTAGCAGTCTGAGTATAATTTGAAAAGCACATTGCCATAATACGTCTCTGTAAGCTTTTAACTTAAAAATGATTTGGTTAGTATAAAAAGTATTTGTAACGAGCGTCCCCACCCCTATAAAACAGCCATAGCCTCCTAAAGTTTAGGGATCCTATTCTTTTTCCTTTGCCACCACATTTATATTATTACTGACTACAAATGAGCTTGGCGTTTCATTCGCTAACACCATACTGGACAATTTTGGATACGAAACGGGGGCAGGTAGATAATAGAAAGTTGGCATTTTTTTGTAATAGTGCCATTTTTTTAGATCTTTTTGATTGTACAACCGTAATGGCAATAAAATCAGGTACTTTTGTCCATCCTGAGTTGTCATGAAATAATACTGATCACTTTGATATCCCTCAGAATTGGGAATTGCCCCTTGATAATAACCGACTGAAATCGTTGATGTGTAATCATAATCGTATTCAAGTGATTCATCATCACTTAAAGTGGATTTGGTAATTTTAGCAACTGATAAATTCAGAAATTCAGCCCGCTGTTTAATAAACGCACGCCACTGGTTATCAGTATACTTAGGTTTGTAGGTTGCTTTTAAAAACCGCTTTTTGAACGTTCGGTTTGAAATCCTTTGACTATGAGATCGAGCTTTGTCGGCCTTTTCCTGTTTTTGGTAAAGACTCTTTGCATGCTTTTTAAGATAAACCTGTAATTGCTTGGCATCTTTAACGCTCAAAACATGTTTGAAAATCCAATGAACCGCTGAATCATACTGCTGTTGTTCGCGTTTGAGTGATGCCTTGGATTCCAAGGGCTTACTCCCTACCTCATAACTAGTATGAGCAGCACCCAAAGAATTTGTTCCGGCATTAATCAAATAAGTGCTAGAGAATCAGCACGAGATTGTTTACTAAAATCATCATCGTTATTTGAGTAACTCAACCTAATTTTATGTTTACTAAAATCACCGCCGAATCGCACCACAAAGAGGTCATCACTATCCTGACTCATAAAATCTAGGAACCCTCGACCCCTTATCATCTTCAATATATGTCAAATTAAATATCATTGCCGACCTATTTTTCGTCTTTGGCACCTTAATTGGTTTTTTAAACGTGATATCGTATTGGTCATCGGTTCCCTGATCCTTCGCTACTGTTGCAATCGGATACTTATTAAGAAATTTCTTAGCGCCATCAGTTGACCCGCTGAAATCAATAGCAAGAAATCCAACTATCAACGCACAAACTACGACCGCAACTGAAATCACAAGCGTCTTTCTTTTCATCTTTTCCCCTATCGTCTTTCAAATTCGTTTTTAAGTCATAAATTATGGTCAAACGTTCTAATCTTAGTATTACTTTTCCGCCAACTTACGTGACCTGGTCAATTTAATAATCGACACGATCGGAACAACTACGAAAGGAAGCACTATTGCCACGCCAACCATCGCCGAAATTGATAAGTACATCACAATAAAGAAGAAACTGTTATAAACACCATAAAGAATAACAAGGAGAAATAAATAACCAATTTCGCCAAGCCAAATTTTAAATCTGGTTCGTTTAGGTGCATTCTTAGTAAACAACGGCAATGCAAATACCACCATCGCACCGATCAATTGTAGAAACAATGCGATCAACCCAGCATTATAAGGCCACTGAAGCATCGTTGTTGAAGTCCCAATCATTTCACCTTTTGTCTGCAGCTCATCTTCAACAAACCAGACTGTCTCGCCAACAATTAGTAAGGCATATGGCAAAATGCAATTGATCCACAATCGGTAGTTTCTGGTGAACCAACGGCTATCTAATTGATAATTTTCCGGTTTATAATGATAAGCCAGCCAACCAAATACAAGTCCAAGAAGCAGTGCACCTACCAAATCCAAACTCATAAAGCTGGTTAGCAGTAAAGCAGAAAGTCCGCTCGACGCCACGCCAAAAACGAGCATCAGACGCATACCAACAAGATAAATGGTCACAATCAAGCTCACCATCGCCAAGATAAAATATAGACGGGCTTTTTTCATCTTCTCATCCTCTATTTTCAATTTTTTATATTAGGTCGTAAATTTGACCCTTCGGCTAGCTTATTTAAACAAAACAAATGACGTCTTGTTGTTATGAAGCTTCGCAAAACGTCATCTCAAAACTACTTAGTTTAAATAAAATAATCAATCAATTGAAACAATCCTAATCCCACAAAAAAGATTCCGTAGATATAGGTCCAAATTCGGTTTGGAATAAAGAACAGTGCTGATCGGTCTTTAACTTCAACTTGTTGCAAAGTTTGCTCATCAACAAAGACTCTTTTTTCTTTAGAAATAAAATACTTGCAGAATAAATAGTTAATTCCTGCTGATACCAGTCCAAACACAATCAGTGTAATCCCCGTCTGTAATAAAGTTGCCATATTCGTGCTTTCTAATGCACCTGAAATTAGACCAACACCTAAGCCGCCGAGCATTCCAGAAACTAGTACTAAAAGCCCTTTTTCTCGCCACACACGCATATTAATTCCTCCTAATATTTCAATTATAAATATGATATTACAGTATTTACTGCTTATTGACAATAGTAATTTAAGCAAATTTGCAAGTTACTATTAGATAAAAAGATTTATCGAGATCAGTTAAAAATTTGAATACTAGTTTTTCACAAATCCACCTCGCAAATTACGCTTCCACATTGGGGTAGAACATTGAACTAATTTTTGTAAAAAAATACCCAGCCACATACAGCGGCCTGGGTATAAGTTGAAAACCTATTGTAATATTAATACCTTTTTAAAAATTGAACTAGCAAACCAACAATTATGGCTAGCATTACGGCGCAAAATGCTAAAAGAACCACAAAAATAATCGAACCCTACATTAACCCAACCTCATTTCAAAGATTAGCTAAATTTCCGATGCATTCCTACATTCACTGCCAATGACCCAGCAAGAAACAGAATCACGGCAACGTTAGAAATCACTGCAAACACAGTGGCTGCATTCAAAAATCCAAAGGCAATCAACACAAAAAGCCAAGATTGAATTGCTAGCCAAATGACTACACCATCTACTAAAGAGAGTTTAAATAATTTGATATTTAAAATATCCAAAAACGCTGGCAACCGAAATTCAAAATCACTAACTACTTTTCTACACAGATGGTAGCTCACTAAGCCAAGTAAAACCTGTGCTAGAAAGAAAACAACTAAAATGGCAACCAAAGAATTAACTTGATCTCCAGTAGCTACTGTAATGGCATATACTGGGTGACCCCAGAAATTAATCAGTGTCGGAATTTGCGCCAGAATATACTTTCCAAAATAGACAACTGTCAAAACCTCAACAAAAATATTCACTAACATAAATGCACTAAGTTTGTATCTGAACTTTATCATAGTAAGCCTCCATCCCCGCTTGTGATCTCATAACTTCAAATTAAAATGTAAGCGCTTTATTTACAACTTCATTATACTAGCAATTTATGAATTAGCAAACTTCTAATTTTTAGTGCTACAAAATTTTTTCAATCAAACAGTGCATACTGTTTTCTAAAAAATCCAAAACAATAGACCTCAAGTTTTTTACAACCTGAGGTCTATTGTTTTATTTCGTGTCAGATCCATACACAATGGTTTGGACCTTCTTCGTTATTTTGGCTATCTTAGGGAATCCACTAAACCCGCTTTGGCTATGACCATGTGTCATGACAACTAAAATGTAGCGTTCGCCATTTGGCAAAGTCACAATTCCAGCATCATTATTCGTGTCATTCAAGAAGCCCACTTTATCGGCCACCTTCGTCCCACTTTCTGCAGCTTTAGCGCCAGCTGGAATTCCAGTTCGATAAATTTGTTTACGCATTAAAGCCAAAATTTTCTTCTGATCACTACTATTCTTAAATGGGCCTTTCGCTTGGCTCAGCTTTTCCAATAAGAGCATTAGGCTGTGGCTGGTCGTTGTCGCAACTTTTGTTTCTTGAAAAACGGGATTGTACCAGCCCTGTTTCTTAACAAAACTATTGACCGTTGCCATGCCATAACTTTGTAATTCATTATCCGCGTAAGTGTTGTCACTATTCACGATCATTTGATAAAAACCATTAGTATTGGTGGCTGTCCAGCTAAACTGCCCTTTTTGCTTTTGATTCATCAAAAAAGCACTGATGAATAATTTAAACGTGCTGGCCGCGACTTCCGGTGTATGTGCATTGGATGATTCGGTTGTTAAGCTACCTTTTTCGTAAACCGCCGCGTTCTTTATCTTCTTAGTAGCCTTTTTAGAAGCCCCCAGATTATAAAAACTAACGCTTGTGGTTCCGTCTTTTGTCACTTTATTCAGATAAGTTTGCAGCTGAGACTTAATTTTTTGGCGTTGTTTTACCACTTGTGAACTTCGCGAAGCGTTATCCGCCTGCGAAGCACTGCTAGCCGCGTTGGAATTTGATTGTGCACTACCTGAGTTTATTTTGATGTAAATTAATATAATCAAGAGTACTCCCATTACCCATGGGAAAGCTTTGAAAATAATTCTATTAATACTAGGTTTATTATTTCGATTCATTAATTTCAATCCTTCAGTGACGACAACCCAATTTTTTTTCCCCAATAACAAAGTTGTGCCTCTTTGATACTCTCTTTCAAGAATACTACTTAACTTGCATGTTTTGAACAGTCTTTTAGAAGCTTAATATTAACGTTTCATTACATTCCAAAAAAGTCTAGATACTCAGTAAAACACACCCAATTTAACTCGCGCTTCACGACTCATTTTGTCAATCGTCCAAACGGGTTCCCAGACCAAATTGATTTTTACCTGCTTAACTTCATCGGCCGCCATCAGTGCATCAGAAATGGCATTATTTAACAGATCGGTCAGCGGACATCCCATCGTGGTCAGTGTCATTGTCACTGTGCATAAGCCCGTTTCATCAACTTCAACGTCATAAATTAATCCCAAACCTACCAGATCAACACCAAGCTCTGGATCAATAACAGTTGATAAAATTCGAAAACCTTGATCTTTAAAATTTTCTTTTTCTAAGGTCATTCAAGGTACCCCCTAACCAATTGCACCTTCCATTTCAAAACTAATCAACCGGTTTAATTCCACCGCATACTCCATTGGCAATTCTTTCGTGAAAGGTTCCACAAATCCCATGACAATCATTTCAGTAGCTTTTCGTTCGGAAATTCCCCGGCTCATCAAATAATAGAGTTGCTCTTCCGAAATTTTTGATACCTTCGCTTCGTGCTCCATTGAAACATTACTATTCAAAATTTCATTGTATGGAATCGTATCACTAGAAGAATCATCATCCATAATAATGGTGTCACACTCTACATGAGCAAACGAGCCGGCCGACTGACGCGCAAACTTAACATTTCCGCGATAATCAACAATTCCGCCGTCTTTAGCAATTGATTTTGACACGATGGAAGATGACGTCTCAGGCGCGTTGTGAATCATTTGGGCACCCGTATCTTGATCCACATTATGACCGGCAACTGCAATCGACAACATGGTTCCCCGTGCGCCTCTTCCGTTTAAATAAACGGAAGGATATTTCATGGTTGTTTTGGAACCGAGATTACCATCTACCCATTCCATCGTGGCATTTTCAAGTGCCTGCGCTCGTTTAGTTTCCAAACTATACACATTGTTTGACCAGTTTTGAATGGTGGTATATCGGCAATAAGCGTCTTTCAACACATTCACTTCAACGACCGCGGCATGTAAACTATCTGTATCATATTTAGGGGCTGTGCAACCTTCCACATAGTCAATTCGACCCCCCTCGTCCACAATAATAAGTGTCCGCTCAAACTGACCAGAATTAGCGGCGTTAATCCGAAAATAAGCCTGAACGGGAATTTGTGTTTGGACACCTTTAGGAACGTAAAGAAATGTGCCACCGGACCAAACAGCCGCATTCAATGCAGCAAACTTATTATTCGTGGGTGGTACAAGTTTGCCAAACCATTTTTTGAATAGTTGCGGATATTTTTGTAAAGCGGTGTCCGTATCTGTAAAAATAATCCCTTTCTTCGCAAAAGATTCGCGCATATTATGATAAACCGCTTCGGACTCATATTGCGCGGAAGAGCCGGCTAAATATTGTCTTTCCGCTTGCGGAACGCCTAACCGATCAAATGTCTTTTTGATGGTTGCTGGCACATCATCCCAGTTTCGAAACTTCTTATCCGTTGCCTTTTGGTAGTACAACATATTTTTCAAGTCCAGATCATCCAGTTTGGGACCAAACTTTGGAATGGGCATCTTCTGATAAACTTTATAAGCCGCCAATCGATAGTCTAACATCCATTTTGGTTCATGCTTTTCGGCCGAAATTTGCCGAATAATTTTTTCATTTAAGCCTTTACCAGTTGAAAAAACAGGCTTCACATCATCATGAAATCCATATTCGTAATCTTCTGTTGCCATTGTTAATTACCTCCTTCCAAAGCTTCTTGAGCTGCATGCCAAGCTAAAGTGGCACATTTGATTCGCGCGGGGAACTCCGCCACACTGCCTAAAATTTCTGCATCGCCAAGCCATGCTTTCGCTTTTGTTGAAATTTGCTTGCCCATAACCAACTGAAAAAAAGCTTCACAACCTGCAACTGCCTCAGTTTTAGTTAACCCGGCAAGCGCATCTGTCATCATGCTTGCTGATGCTTGTGAAATGGTACAACCATTTCCTGTAAAAGACACCTGCTGCACCTTGTCGTCTTTCATTAAGATAAAGGCACGAATATCGTCGCCACAGGACACATTATGTAATTCCACACTAGTCGTCGCATCCGGTAACGCCAGTTTGTGGTGGGGATGACTTGCATGATCCATGACGACCGCCATATATAGCTGATTTAATTTATTTAGACTCACCTGCAAAAAACTCCTTCACCATTTGAATTGCCTGGACAAAACGATCCAGATCTTCAACTGAGTTATAAAAACTCAAACTTGCCCGAACGGTGGCTTGTACCCCTAACGTCGCCATTAATGGTTGCGCACAGTGGTGACCTGCTCGAACCTCAACGCCTAACATGTCCAATCCAGTGGCCACGTCATGAGGATGAAGCTGACCTAAATTAAACGAAATGATCCCCGCATGTTGACTAGCCTCTTTTGACCCGTATATTGTGAGCTTGTTAACAGCAGTCAGTTTCGGAAATAAATAAGCGGTTAATTGCTGTTCTCTGGCGTTAATTTCAGCCATGCCAATTTCAGACAGATAGTCAATTGCAGCGCCTAACCCAATAACACCACCAATATTTGGGGTTCCGGCCTCAAACTTCCATGGTGCTGCTTGCCAAGTGGCATTCGTGCGGCTAACACTTTCGATCATTTCACCACCAAATTGAACAGGTGGCATTTCTGCCAGCAATTCTGGTTTGCCATAACACACACCAATGCCCGTTGTCGCTAGCATCTTATGACCAGAAAAGGTCAAAAAATCGGCATCTAAATCCTGAACATCAACTTTTTGATGGGCAACAGATTGAGCAGCATCCACCACAATATACGCTTGATGTTGGTGGGCTAATTTTGCGATTTCTTTAATGGGGTTAGTCACCCCAAGTACATTGCTGGTTTGCGTGATTGCCACAATCTTCGTTTTATTTGTTAATTTGTGTTTCAAATCAGCCATGTCTAAAGTCTGATCCGCATTTAACTCGACATATCTCAAAGTTGCGTGTTTCCGTTTCGCCAATTGTTGCCATGGAATCAAATTACTGTGATGTTCCATAATTGTAATCAGAATTTCGTCGCCTTGAGTTACCACTAAATTGCCAAAACTAGTGGCAATCAAATTTAAACTATCAGTAGTGGACCGGGTATACACAATTGATTTAGCACTCGGTGCATTAATAAATGCAGCAACTTGATTCCGTACCTGTTCGTAGGCAGCTGTTGCCTCGTTAGCCAGGGTGTAAACGCCACGATGGACATTGGCATTCGAGTGTTGATAAAAATCACCAATCCAATTCAAAACTTGATTAGGAGTTTGCGAAGTCGCTGCATTATCCAGATAGACCAAGGGCTCATCATTAATTTTGCGTTTTAAAATCGGAAAGTCATGAGACAAATTTTTAAACTTATTAGGCATTGGGCAACTTTCTTTCTAAACTTTTTTGGAAGCTTTGACGTATTTGAGGATTGGCTATTTCTTTTGCCAATTCACCAATAAATCCCCGGACCACTAATCGCTTGGCAGTTGGTTTTGATAGGCCGCGACTCATTAAATAATACAATTGTTTCTTATCCAAACGGCCAACGCTAGCAGCATGACCTGCTTCCACATCATTTTCATCAATTAACAAAATGGGATTAGCATCCCCACTAGCCTTGTCTGATAACATTAAGATGCGATTTTCTTGTTCCGCAATCGTCCCATGCGCCCCGTGGATAATTTTGCCAATTCCATTAAAGACTAATCGTGATTCATCCAAAATGACTCCTCGCTGTCGAATTTTACCCACAGAATGGGGAGCAAAATTAGTAACTCGCGTATTCATACCCTGTGTTTGTTTTCCAGAAGTGATGGCCGCATTGTTAATTGTGGCAACTGCCCGTCTACCAACCAACTCGGCGTTCATTTCCGCAATGACGTTGCCATCGCTAAAGGATCCGATCGACCAATTAAGATGCGCATTTTCACCAACAGAAGCTTGACGATTCAAATAAATTGGTTGAGCGGCAGTAAAATCATCCAAATTAATTAAATTCAAGTGACTATTGGCCTCTAAAACAATTTCTGAAATTCGATGGCCGGTTTTGGCGGTTCCTGCCCCATTGCTCTGTATCCCAATCGTCGCCTGTGCGCCTTCACCTAGAATAATCAGGTTATGACTTATTTCCTGCTCAAACTTTGTCTTTGAGTTTTCCGGTAAAAGGATTGGCTTCGTTAATTTTGTGTTTGCAGGAATATAAAGAAAGCTCCCAGCATTCACAAAGGCCGTACTAAAATTAACCAATCGATCTGTTAAAGTCGTCAGTGCTTTTTGAAGATAATACTTTTCCACTAGCTTTTCATGCTTCATTAACGCCGTAGCCAACGTGCATAAAATATAATCATTTGTACTACAATCCATCTCTTGATCGATAGACGGTTTAACTTGAGTCATTAGTTCGCCTAATTGCCAATCTTCATAATGAACTTTGGCAAACCGGGGCAATTTAGTATTCCGATAATTCTTTAAAGCAGTTTTTCGAATATCCGTAAACCAAGCAGGCTCATTTGGAAATAAGCCTAACTCTGGTAACTTTTTCATTATGGGTTCACTCATCTTCGTTAGACCTCCGAATCAGCCAAATCAATATGAATTCCTAACTCATCTCGTAAACCAGAATAACCTTCATCCTCCAAGCGATCGGCCAATGAAGCATCCCCCGTTTTTACGATGCGGCCACCCATCATAACGTGCACTTGATCAGGTTTAATATATTTCAAAATTCGTTTGTAATGGGTAATCATCAACGTTCCAAAATCTGGACCCATAACATGATTCACCCCTTTAGAAACAACTTGAAGCGCATCAATATCAAGCCCGGAATCCAATTCATCTAAAATGGCAAAAGTCGGTTTAATCATCAGTAATTGCAAAATTTCATTGCGTTTCCGTTCGCCACCAGAAAAGCCCTCGTTTAAATAACGTTCTGCCATGTCACTCGTCATATTTAAAATGGCTAACGCACTATCTAACTGAGTTAAAAAATCTTTAATTGGAATTGGGGCACCTTCTGGTCGGCGGGCATTAATGGCAGCACGTAAGAATTCCATGTTGGTAATGCCTTTTATTTCTGCCGGATATTGCATAGCCAAAAATAATCCTGCACGTGCCCGCACATCTACCGCTTGCTTTAACAAGCTTTTACCGTTCAATAAAATGTCACCCTGTGTCACGTGGTAGCGGGGATTACCCATAATGGTTTCCGACAAGGTAGATTTTCCTGTGCCATTTGGACCCATAATTGCATGAACTTCACCGGTATGAATCGTTAAATTGACGCCGGTTAGAATTTCCTTCATTTTTTGAGTATCCTCATCTTTAACTGCCACATGTAAGTCTTTAATTTCTAAAGTTTTCATTCTCTGTCCTCCATTATCCCGATACCGCCACGCCAAGTAATGTCCCGATAAAATAGGTCACTAACGTGGTAAACACACCCACTGAAATGTTTCGAATCACCGCCTTATAAATCGGTGTTCCAGCTTTTTGATAACCAATAATCGCGTTGATCGAAAGAGCTGCAATCATTGCCAACGACGTATTCCAAACTCGCCATTGACTAGTTGAAAGACTGATTGCCAATAGTGGGATTAAAGCCCCACATAAAAACGAAAAGAAGGAAGCCGTAGCAGCATGAATTGGATTTAAGACATCAATTTCTCTAATCTTTGTTTGATAGGTTTCTGAAGTTTTGTAAACCGTGCTGGCTTGCCCTTGAATACTTAACCGGTTCAGCTGGACCTCTTTTTGGGCGCTTACGGAAATAAATTCACCACCAGCCATCGAACAGGCCCCAGCAAGCATACCGGAGACGCCGCTGATGAAAAGTGTATAACTGTTTAAATTGGCTGCTGCTGCTCCCAAAACAATTCCAGAAACAGAAATAATACCGTCATTGGCTCCTAAGATTCCCGCTCGAATCACATTTAAACTATCCCAAAAATGAAATCTTTTAGATGTAATCAATTTATGAATTTCTAACATCTAATTTCTCCAATCTTATGTCGTCCTGTTAAATTCTTAATTTTTTTGACGAAAAATGCATGAATCGGGAGCATCAAAAATTCATGCATTCAAAACAAATTTAGTTACCGGACTAATTTATCCCAGATTACAACTTTATGGGTAGCCAACGATTTTGGCACATCGATAATACGCTGATTGGCGCTCCCTCGAAATTGAAGGGTTAAATCTTTTTGTTCTTCCAGAAAACGCCCGTCAACCAAAATATCCAATAGCGACAACATTTCCAATTTGTCGTCTGAATCCTTCAGCAATTCATCCCAGGTATAACCAGACCAAGACCAAATATCCTTGCTATGACCAAATTCTTGACGCACCCGTTTACAAATTCTTAGGCAAACTTGGGTATTCAAAAAAGGTTCACCACCCAATAAGGTCAATCCCTGCACATAATCTTGACTGAGATCTTCAATAATCTGATCTTCCAATTCTTGAGTGTAAGGTTTGCCATAGTGAAAATTTTGTGCCGCCACATTGTAGCAACCAGGGCAGTGAAATGGACAGCCACTCACATATAAGCTACAGCGAACACCTTCGCCATCCACAAAGTTAAAAGCCTTATAATCGGCAATATACTGGAGACTAAGATCTTTAGCCAACCACTCTTTCGGAGTCGGATTGTTTGGACCGTGCATTTTTTGCGGCATTCTTTATCATCTCCATCGTTAGATTTTTTCTTCGTGAAGCAATTTCTACGTGTCGGCCATGGACCATTGGCCGTTGTTGCGGATTTCCCAAATATCCACAGGTTCGTTTGACGACATCGCAATATTGCGGATCGTGGTTGCCACATTGTGGACACTGAAAGCCACGAGCAGTCGCTTTAAATTCACCCTTAAACCCACATTTATAGCACTTATCAATCGACGTGTTGGTTCCTAGATAGCCCACATGATCATAGGCCCAATCCCAAACTGCTTCGAGAGCTTTCGGATTTTGCGTCAAATTCGGATATTCACAGTAATGGATAAAACCACCCGAAGCGTATTTAGGAAAGTCCTGTTCAAAGGTTAATTTTTCAAATGGGGTCGGATGTTTACGGACGTCATAGTGAAAACTATTTGTGTAATATTCTTTATCTGTCACATTGGCCACTTTACCAAACTTCGCAATGTCGTCACGACAAAAAGTATCCGTCAAGGACTCAGCTGGCGTGGAGTATAAACTATAATGATAACCACTGGCCTGAGCCCACTCATCACATTTCTGTCGCATGGCTTTCACAACTTTTTCTGCAAATTCGTGCGCTTGGGCATTGTGCTCCCAGTTTTCACCATAAAACACAGTGCACACTTCGTATAACCCGATGTATCCTAACGAAACAGTCGCCCGTTGATTCTTAAATAAGTCATCTACATTCCCATCGGCCGGTAATCGTTTGCCAAATGCCCCATACATATACAGTAATGGTGCATTTTTTGGCTGTGCTTCTTTCGTGCGTTCAATACGATAGGCTAAGGCTTGGTGACACAAATTCATCCGTTCATCAAAAATCTCCCAGAATAACTTTTGATCACCATTAGCAGACAACGCCAACCGAGGTAGGTTTAGCGTGACGACGCCTAGATTCATTCGGCCTGAGTTTACTTCTTTGCCGTTTTCATCATGCCATCCCTGTAAAAATGACCGACACCCCATTGGTGTTTTGAAACTGCCCGTTAATTCCTTGATCTTGTCGTACATTAAAAGATCTGGATACATTCGCTTCGTTGAACATTCAACTGCTAGTTGTTTAATATCGTAATTGGGATCAGTTGGCCGTAAATTTAAGCCACGTTTCAACGTGAAAATTAACTTTGGAAAAATAGCCGTTCGATGCTCTGTTCCCAGACCCTTGATCCGAATTTCCAGAATTGATTTTTGAATTTCTCGTTCAATCCAACTAGTGCCCAGACCAAAGTTAACGGTGGTAAACGGTGTCTGCCCTTGTGAAGAATATAAAGTGTTGATTTCATATTCCAGTGCCTGCATGGCATCGTAAATGTCCTTACGTGTTTTTGCTTTGGCATAAGCCGCTTGTTTATCAGCAGCCACCCACTTTTTGGCATCAGTTAAGTGTTTTTGATAATTAATCTCCGCATAAGGAGCCAAAAGCTGATCAATTCGGTTGGCGGAACAGCCACCATACTGAAGTGAAGCCACGTTCGCAATGATTTGTGCCATCTGGGCCGTAGCGGTTTGAATGGAGCGTGGCGAATCTACTTCGGCATTACCAATTTTGTAGCCATTTTTTAACATGCCATCAAAATCGATCAAACAGCAGTTAGTTTCGGGAGTCACGGGTGAATAGTCCAAGTCATGCCAGTGAATATCACCCCGCAAATGAGCTTTAGCTACTAATTCTGGCAACATTTTAAGTCCCATCGCCCGACTGGCAGCGCCAGCCTCCAAATCTCGTTGCGTATTAAAGATGGTGCTATCTTTATTGGCATTTTCATGGACAACTTCGGCATCCCGTTCAAAAACTTTTTCAATTCTTTTTTGCACATTCGTGGCATCGGCAAATTTTTGCTGATCAGCTAAATAAAAATCTCGATACTTTTGGGCTGCTTCAGCGAATCCCTGATTTTTTAATTGGGTCAGAACAGCATCATGAATATCACGCGTTTGAATAACTGTTTGATCATGAAACTGATCATACAAAGCCTCATAAATTAATTCTCTGTCACTTTCATCTGGTAAAACCTTGGATAAGCTAAAAATTAACTTATAAGGATGAAACTTGGCCGTTTCGCCATCTCTTTTTTGAATTGGAATTGTTCGTAATAGTCCTAATTTGTCTTTAATTGTTGATATCATATTGTACCTCCTACTGCTTTATATATTATCTATTATTGTGTTTTAGTAAGTAAAATACCACAACTTGTTGTGATTTTATCTTATGTGCATACTATATATAGTAGTCCTTTTGAGTTCGTTTGTGTATCACTTTTTTAGTCGATTTTCTAACCAAATATCCACAATGCCGTTTCGCCGCAGATTAGCGACCCAAACTTTTTTTATTTATTTGAAAGCCTTCCCACTTTGGGTACAAAAAAAGGATTATGACAAAAACTAAATTTTTGTCATGATCCTTTTGCTTAAATTTTTATTATGTCGATCAAACCTTATTGAAGTGCTGTAACTACTTCAAGTGTTGCTGAGAAATAATTCTTTTTTTCAATCTTCTTTGGCAATTGTTTAGCCGTCTTCTTTTGCAAACTAGTGTATTTCATTGTTTTTGCTGCAAAGTTAACCGGAGCAGTAAAGGCCGTATTGGTGTAACTATGAACAGCTCTTCCAGTCAAAGTGTAAACAGCTGTAATCTTCTTACGTTTGTTAAAGAAATTCAATTGTTTCTTTAACGCGTTTTTTGTCACGCTATCTTTGCTGATTTTATAAGTTTGTGCTAACCGCCATGGCACTCGGCAAGCATTATAACCATACTCATCATCTTGTGCACTCTCGATTTGATAAGCCTTGAATGCCGAAAGTTTGATGCTCTTGCCAGTTACCTTGATGAAATCAGGGAACAAGCCAGACTTGTGACGCGCACTTAACTTCTTAACTGCTACCTGGCTTTGTTTGGCTACTTTTGTCCAGGTGCTATCTTTGGTGTAACTTGCAAATGTCTTGAAGTATCCCGTCATCAAATCAGACGTCCGAAGTTTACTCTTATCATAGCTGCTGGTTGCCCAGTTACCCATTTTTGGCAAGTAAGTGGTTGTATTAATTTCTCGTTTTTTGATAGCCTTTAACAAAGTCTTGGCCGCTGCTTTGTAATTTGTTTTCTTACTTCCCCATTTTTTATCAGCTAAAATGAGTGAATAAGCAATATCCAAGTCACCATCGGTCGCACTATTTTTCTCTGAACCAACACTCTTCAATTTTCCTGAACGACTCGCTTGTCGCCACGTCATAAGAGCATCTTTACTGGAAATTCGATGGGCACGATAATAAGCGTACATTTGATTATATGTGGTGTGCGTATTTGCACCCTTTTTAGCAGCTAAAACAGTTGCCAACATGCCATATCCTTGACCTTCGGAAGTGACGTAAGTTGCCCCTGATCCATTATTGTTCTTCACATACTTTTGAGATTTTCCACCTACATAAGCTTTCTTCCACTGATTATATAAGGTAACCGCTTGACTCGTTTTTGCTCGTGCAGGTTGTGCCTTGAGATTGGTTAATCCCACGACCACCCCTGCAACAATGACAAGTCCTAAGAGGCTCACCCATAATTTTTTCTGCTTCAAACTTAAGTCCCCCTTCCATTAGAATAACCTACTTTTATTATAGCTATAATCATTGAAAGGTGTAACAACTAGCTTGAAATTTTTTTAAATCAACTACCCTATCATCCAGCCACTAAAATTCAATGCTATTTAGTGGCGCGTTTTAATAGCCAGGTCAGGCCAATTGCCAAAATTCCCATCAAAACTCCTGCATATGGTGTCATTGCCAGACCAGTAGTTTCCACAATTTGACTGCCTAACCCGGAGCCAATCATAATCCCAATGTTAAACGCCGAAATATTCAAGGCAGATGCTAGTCCAATATCTTCGGGATGATCCTGTTCAGCTAATTGCACAATAACTAATTGTTCACCCGGCACATTCATGAAGGCAAATAATCCCAAAAGAAGGACCATCAGTAGTCCCATCCATTTGAAACTAATAAACACACCCAAGAAGAGTTGTGTGACAGTCAACAAGGTAAACATCCACAAAAGACCAGTTAGTGGCGTTTGATTTGCAAACCGCCCACCCACTGTGTTGCCAATAGCCACCATTAATCCGTAAACAATCAAAATAATCACAACCGTACTTGGCTGAAAATGCATCAAACGGGTCATAATTGGGCTGATATAGGTGTAACTCGTAAAGGTGCTCCCATATCCAAAAATAGTTAGTAATAGTGCTAACAATATTTTTTTATCAAAGATAAGTCTGCCAATATTTTTAATCTGAATGGGTCTACCCACCGGTAAATTTCTAGGAATCAATATCCAAGTCGCTAATAAACTGACCAAGCCAATTAAAGCTAAAAATAAAAACGAAAACCGCCAACCAAACTGTTGACCAACAAACGTTCCCAGTGGTACTCCTGTGACGGTAGCAACCGTTAATCCCGTGAACATCAAGGCAATGGCACTCGCTCGTTTAGAAGGCGCCACCACATCTGCGGCGATCACACTAGAAACTGACATGAATAAGCCATGAATGACTGCCGCAATCAAGCGACCTACAAGAAGCCAGGCAAAGTTTTGTGCACTAGCCGCCATTAAATTGCCCAATATAAACACGACCATGATACCGACCATTAGCGTATGGCGATTCCATCGAGCTGTTAGAATTGTTAGAACTGGTGCTCCAATCATGACACCAAAAGCATATCCCGAAACGGTTAAGCTCGCCATTGCTAATGAAATTTTAAATTGGCTCACTAGTAAAGGTAATAAACCCACGCTAATGAATTCGGTTGATCCGATGGCGAAGGCACTAATCGCCAAAGACCAAAGAATTAGCGTTGCGTGTTGTGTTTGTTTTTCTGTCATTTGATAACCTCCCCAAAATTATGTCGCAAGATTTTATTATAGAGGTTATAAAATGGTCCACAAGTACGCACTTTACAGTCAGATAGTTACCTAAAAGTAAGAATTAGAGTACCTTTTGATAGTATGGGCTTTGGGTATCTAATAAATTAATTTTTTGGCCCGCTTTTCTTTGCCGTTCAATATGTCGTTCGCCCCAGTGGCACATTTGATCCGTCAAATCGGCCAATGTTTGACCATAATCTGTTAAGCAATATTCAACCCGGGGTGGAATTTCCGGAAAAACTTCGCGATGGATAATGTCATCATGCTCTAATTCGCGTAACTGCTGGGTTAAAACCTTTTGGGTAATGTTTGGAATCACTCTCAAAAATTCACCATTCCGCATGGATTGGCGTTTTAAATGGCATAAAATAATTGCCTTCCACTTACCATTGATCACGGACAATGTCGCTTCGACCCCAATGTTGTACGTTAAAGTTGGTTGTTTCATAATTGCAAACTCCTTTTTAATTCAAAAATAAAAACAAGTCACCAATTATTTCACGATAACTTGTTCATAAGCTTTATGTTGCCCCTGCCAAGGAGTTTTATTATAGCATTTCTTCATTCATTTGACGCGTTGCAAACCTTCTATTTTCCGATATAACCGATCCACATCCCAATCAACAAAATGACTAAAACAAACGTTGTAATCCATACATACAAATGATCCCGTTCTTTCACAAATGCATAAATAGAAACCACAACCCGTAAAACGGGGGTTAGGATCAATAGAAATAGCCCCAACATTAGAATTGCAAACGGCTTTAGTGCCACAATTCCACTCAAAATTGCCTTGACCGTGGTGGGATAAAAATTAGCCGCATAACCAGTTTTGCCAGTGAACACAACTAAGAGGACACCGACCAAAATAACGGCCGCAGAAATGAGTACGCCAATTCGGAGTACTTTGCCGATAATTAACTCAATCTCGTTCATTTCTTCCATTTTTTTTAATTCTTCAGCTGTTTCTGGTTGTTTATTTTGTGCCATTAGATTGTCACCCCAAATCCTTTAAGAAACATTTGTAGTCCAATATAAAAGAGGATGGGAATAAAAATCATCCGTAAAACGTGGGCCCGTAAATGTTTCATAATTCTCGACCCGATCAGTGCACCGACCAAAATGCCAATCGCAAGAGGCGCCGCAATTTCTGGTCTGATTGATCCATTAAAGAAATAAACAGTTGCACTAGCCGCTGCGGTAACTCCCATCATCAGGTTACTAGTGGCACTTGAAGGCTTAAGTGGCATCTTCATGATGGTATCCATTGCAATGACCTTGAAAGCCCCACTCCCGATTCCCAGTAGTCCACTCGCTAACCCCGCACCCAGCATCATAGTGAACCCACCTGGAACATTTGAAACCTGATAGTCGATTTTTTTATCAATCGCATTATCATAATAGCTACCGTTTAATTTCAATTTTGTTGACAAAGAATCAGCCTGAATGGCTTCCGTTTTTTCTTTGCCAGCCCTCATTTTTCGATACATATTCCAAGCTGAAAACAAAAGCAAAACACCAAATAAGACATACAGAACGGCTGATGGCAACACGCCGGTTAAAACTGCCCCTGCAATGGCACCAATTGTCGTCGCAATCTCTAAAAACATGGCCACACGTAAATTAAGCATGTCATCTTTTAGATACGCTACCGTTGCTCCAGAACTTGTTGCGATGACAGAAATGATGCTTGCTCCAATTGCATATTTAATATCAAGCCCCATCAAAAGTGTCAAAACAGGTGTCACAATCATGCCACCGCCAATTCCAAAAATTGCACCGAAAATGCCAGCTCCCAGTCCGACAATAATTAATAGTAAAATTGTATTTATCATGGATTTTTCCTCTCCCCTTGAGTTCTCCATAGCCTGTTACTAAATTCCATAATAAAAGAAATTGCGCAGGCAATCAATAAACCCTGAAGATTCAGTTAAGATTTACTGCCCCTTCAAGGTTAGCTGTTCGTAATTTAATTAGTGTAACATACTATGAAAAACGACTTAAAATCCAAAATAAAAATCCACCGACTGCAAAAATTAGCCACCAGTAACGCGCCAAAAAAATCCCAACCGTTCAAATGATGTGGTGTTGTGTCAACTTTATACATTGTTTGCTCAGTTCCACGAATTAACTGATCCAAACTAATTTCAAAAACATTACTCAAATCAATTAAATTTTCGACGGTGGGATATTTTTCTCCCTGTTCCCACTGGTTTACGATTGTTTCACTTACTCCTAATCGTTCGCCCAAATCTGCTTGAGAGAGCTTCATTTCACGTCGATTATGATAAATTTCACTTTGCAGCTCCATCGTCATCACCCTTTCAAATTAATTATGATGACTATAAGATATTAAGTAAAGAAAGGTGATTACTAATTCTAATAAAAAAGCTTTACAAAAAGAACGCGTGTTCGTATAATGGTTTTTAAAAGGAGTTGCTTGTGTTATGAAACAGTTATCTGGAAAAATTTCATCGTCGATTAAGGTTCTCAATCTAACGCCCCTTGTGCGTTTCGAGTTAACTGATTTACAAAATCAAAAAATCAATTGTTTAGTCCACCAACATGCACTCAATTTTCCTGCCATGGCGCAACCCAACTCTCGGATTGCAATTTATGGACATTACAATAAACGCCACCAATTTGTCGTCCAAAAGTTTATGGTTCAAGCTTCAGAAAATAATGATTTTTTCTCACATTCAGCTTAACTTTAAAAGTGAACCACACTAGGTGTTGGCTGTTGAATACCACTTTCTAGGATTTCAATATCCAACAAAGTTTCTTCATCACTAACCAGTTTTTCTTTACCATTGATAATACTGTCATATAAGGAATCATAAATCCGTCCATAATCGCCCTGCAAAGATGGGATTTGTTTGGAAATCCAATCGCCATTTTGATTATGATATTTAACTTTACCGTATTTATCAGGGGTATCTAAGCCAAAATTTAAGTCTCCGGGCATAATTCCTAGTTTAAGATCATTTTCCTGCTGATCAATATCATACTTTACGTATGATCCAGCTGTTCCATGTAAAATAAATCGCGGATTTGGCATTGCCACTAACGGATCCGTTTTGACTGTGACCTTTAGCTTGCCATAATGCAAATCCATTTGATAATAATCATCAAGCGTACTCTTGGTATTCTGAATCGTGCGAATATCGTAGGCAACTGACTGGGGTTTCCCAAACAAGGCCAGCATTTGGTCCAGCATATGAATTCCTAGTCCATAAAATGTACCGTTAATTTTATCACCAGTGTGAACACTATTGTCAGGTCGATATTTGTCCAAGTGAGATTCAATCTCTAAAGGTTCACCTACATACCCTCTATCCAAAACTTCCTTTAAGGTGAGATAGTCGCTGTCAAAGCGCCGATTTTGATAAGGCATTGCAATTAGATGTTTTTGTTGGGCCAATTTTAAGAGCTGTTCCGTTTCATTAGCTGTTTTGCAGAATGGCTTTTCTACCAAAACATTTTTGCCATGGTTTAACACCTGTTTAGCAAAATCAAAATGTGTATCAGCTGGTGTACAAATGGTAATCAACTGAATTTCATCGTCATTTAAAACTTCATCCAAATCCGTGGTGAAGGTAATGCCCATTCCTTGATAATTTGCTTCTCGTTCAGGATGACGGCGATGATTATAAATATACTTTACTTCAATATTTTCACGCTGTTTCAGGTAAGGTAGATGGTAACGATTTGCACTTTTTCCAAAACCAATAATTGCCATTTTTAAAGTCATTTGAGTGATCCCCTTTTTATTTATTAACTTCATCATAAGCGAGGTAGAAATCGTTTTCAACTGACTTGATTCCATCTTTTCTATTTCACGTTTGTAGCGAAATAAAAAGCAACTAAATTAGCGAGTTAGTTCGCTAGCTTGGTCGCCAGTTGCCAAATCAACAATCACATTTATTTTCTAATCTTACCAAACCCATAATACGACAAAGCTCCAAATGGCGGTAAAACAAACACCAATGCGCTCCAGATTAATTTATTGCCGCGTTTGAATTCATGACTTTTTAAAATATCAACAAGCGCAAACAACTGAATTAAACCACCCAAAACAACAATTGGCCAATACTCTTTTTTAAATGCATGATCGTTCTTCATTAGCTTCACACTCCTCATTTTTATTGTTCCAATAAACACAGTATGAGCTATCTTGTAAGCGTTCGCAACTATTATTCTTATTTAACTAAAGGTTGAAAGTATCAAAATCATTATATCAGTGTGGTGATCGCAAAGAGTAGACTTAGTCTGGAAGCAAATGGGCTCAGTAGTGTCATTTATCTTAGCGGGTTTCGCTTAGATAAAGGCCGAGCTTGGAGACCTCCAAGTCGTGCCCACTATTCC
>NZ_DOEM01000027.1:0-16460 GCF_003533255.1 Pediococcus sp. | reverse complement strand
CACTACGTTCCAGCCCAAATTTGCTGGAAGACGGCATTTTATCTAATTTTGCTGCCATGAACGTTTTCGTATCAGGCAACAAGATAAGTTTTTGTAGTTTCAACCTTTAGTTATTTAAAATATCTGCTCTGAAAATCAGCAATTTTATGGTATTCCGGTTCCAAAATTTCACTAATTTGTGCCCATAATTTCATCAAATCTTGATAACATTCGGCATTTTGGGGATTCGCTTGCCATTTTTGCTGATCAGTTGATGCCAACTCATTTAAGGCTAGTTTGGGGACAATTTCCAAACTGTGAAGCCCCATAATGGCCGCACCTAAAGCTGAACCCGCCGATTTTTTTGAAACTGTCACTGTTTGATTAAAACAATCCGCTAAGATTTGTACCCAGAACGCAGATTGAGAAAATCCACCAGTTGCTTTCACATTGGTAATCGGACCTGCTACCCGTTCAATCATTTGCGTGACTTCACACAAATTTAAAACGATCCCTTCCAATACAGCCCGAATCATGTCTGCTTGGGTGTGTTGGCGCGTCAGTCCAACGAAACTACCACGTGCATCCGCATTCCAAATTGGCGCCCGTTCACCACCTAAATAGGGCAAAAAAATTAAGCCATGGGCCCCAGGAACTGATTTTGCAGCTAACTTAATCAACTCAACGTAAGATGACTGCCTATCTTTTGTGAACCACTGCTCCTGTACCCACTGGAGAACAATCCCACCATTATTTACGGGACCACCCACAAGCCACTGATCTTTTCCAAGGACATAACAAAATAATTTTCCAGCCGGATCAAAAACCGGATGGTCAACGACTAATCGGACTGCGCCACTGGTTCCAATGCTAACTGCTAATTGACCAGAGTTAGTTGCACCAACCCCAAGGTTTGCGAGTGCCCCGTCACTACTGCCGATAATAAAGGGTACATCAGTATCAAGATTTAGCTGAGCAGCCATTGTTGCAGACATTCCAGAAAATTGGGTTTCTGTGCTCACCAATTTGGGCAATTGATTTGTAGTGATACCAGCAATTGCCAACGCCTGGGCATCCCAGGCCATCGTTTGAATATTAAACATTCCAGTAGCCGAAGCAAGTCCTTCATCTATCACGTAAGCTCCAAAAAGTTTAAAGAAAATATAGTCTTTAATACCAATAAACTTGGCAGTTTTGGCAAATAACTGCGGCCGTTCTTCACGAAACCACATAATTTTGGTCAGTGGGGTCATGGGATGGTTTGGCGTTCCCGTTTTAAAATACAAGGCTTGAGCAAGACCATTTTCGCGAAGTTCAGCACTTTGTTTTTCAGAACGGTTATCAGCCCACGTGATGACTTGGGTTAAAGGTTTGTCTTGGCCATCGATCAAAATCAAGCTGTGCATGGCTGCTGAAAAGGACACTCCTAAAACTTTCCAGGACTTTTGTTTAGCTATTTGCATCACCTTTTTAATACCAGTGACAACCGCCGCAAAAATCTGTTCTGGATTTTCTTGTGCGTAACTTGGTTGGTCTTGATGAAGTGGGTAACCATTATTCTGATTGGCTAAAACGGTCCCTTTTAGATCAAACAAAACAACTTTTGTACTTGTTGTGCCAATATCGACACCGATTATTGCTTGCATGGTGTTCTCCTAATTATATTAATTGCAAATCCGATCAAAAGTGGTTAAACTAATTGCTAACATTCGTGCCTCATTTGCTTTATAATTTTAATTGTAATCGAAATAGAAATTTATAACAGAAAAATCGTTGTAAATATTGAGAAAGGATCATAAAAAATATGAAAATTGGTATCATTGGCGCAACCGGTAAGTCCGGCTCAAAAATCGTGACTGAAGCACTGAATCGTGGTCATCAGGTCACGGCACTTGTTCGTAACAAAGATAAGGCAACAAAATTATTTGGTGGCACAGTAACCATTATTGCAAAAGATGCTTTTGACATCACTAAACAAGATTTAACTAATTTAGACGTTGTCATTGATGCCTTTTCCGTTCCATTAGGTAAACATCTTGCTTATCAACATATTGATCTGGCAGTCCATTTAGTGCATTTATTACGAGAAACGGAAACGCCACGCCTTGTTTTTATTCTTGGAGCAGGTAGTTTACAAACTGACGATGGTCTCTTACTGGATCAACTTAAAAAGATTCCTGACTCACAAGCTTGGATTGATACACCGGAATCACAAACTCATGAGTTAGATTTCTTAAGAACTGTGACAAACGTCAATTGGGTTGGTGTTTCTCCAGCGGCCAGTTTTCTCGATGGCCCTAAGACAGACTATGCTTTAGGAAAAGATCATGTTCTTTACGATGCCAATCAAAAATCTGAAGTTTCAACCGGAACAATGGCCGTTGCTATTTTAGACGAATTAGAAAACCCTAGTGTTCATCAAGCGCGCTTCACGATCCGCAACAAGTAGGCTTCTACATTAAACAACTTAAAGGAGAATTTTAATGCAACCAAAATCTGTTTATCTCGCCGGCCCATTCTTTAGTGATGGTCAAAACAATCGGGTAAAGACCGTTAAAAATCTTTTAAACAAGAACCAAACCATCAATTCTGACGCAATTTTTCTTCCAGGAAAAGATGAATATACGGACGCTGCCGCCGGGTCATTTGAATGGCAAATTGCCACTTTTAATGCGGATATTCGTCAAATTGATCAAGCCGATGTTGTTGTGGCGATCCTTGATTACGACCTTGAAAATGGCCAGCATGAAGCCGATGCCGGAACCATTTGGGAATGTGGTTACGCCTATGCCCAGCACAAACCCGTTTTCTTAGTTCGTTTTGATAAACAAACAGAAAATTCAATCAATTTAATGCTGGCAGGTAGTTATACAGCCATGTTCAATGGTGAAAAAGATATTGCCAACTTAGCTACTTATGATTTTTACAATTTGAAAAATAAATACGTCCATCTAGACGTCATTTAAAAACAGTTTCTTTTAAACCCATAAAAAAGAATCCCAGCAACGACAGGGATTCTTTTTGTTTCTCAATTTTTTAAAAAATCAGTCATTAATTGCAAAGCTTGTGGTCGCGCGGCTCCCTTGAATTGATGTGAGCCACCAACAACAATATGCAATTCACTATTTTCGTACACTTCTTGATAACGTTCTGATGCTTTTTTATCCACCACAGTATCCGCATCTCCATGAATTAAACAAACTGGACCCTTATACTGTTTGGCAACTTCATAAATAGGCATTGTCTGTGCCGTTCGCAGATAAAAGCCACCCACTATCTGTCCCTTTTGGGTTGGTAAAGCATCTGGAATATGATTCGGTTGGTACGTGACACCCTGCAGGTCACCTTTAAGCGCATCGTCCTTTAATGTCGCTGCAGGAGCCAACAGAACCAGCTTTGAAATATACTCCGGATAATTACCAGCAAGCATACTCGCCACAACACCGCCTTGAGAGTGTCCAATCAAAAAAATGTTTCCAATATGGGGTAATTTCCTGGTAAACGTTAAAATTGCGTTGCCATCCGAAATTTCATTTAAAATCGTCATATCTTGAAAACGGCCGTCACTTTTGCCATGCCCATTAAAATCAAAACGGATTGTGGCAATCCCATCTTCATGTAATCTTTGTACTACTTGTGCTAACAGATCTGTCTTTCGATAACCTAAATCACCAGTAAAGCCATGCATCAGAATTGCAATATCATACTTATCTGTGCCTGGTGTTTCCAATAAGCCGCGTAAGATTAAACCATCTCGTTTAATTTCAACGTCCATAAAAAGACTTTCCTTCTATAATAAAATCAGACCTTTATTCAAGGTCATCTTAGCAGGATTGGCAATTTTTTTCAGCTTATTACCCTCGAAATGAACAGTTTATTTACTATATAATTCCTGGACCTTTTTTTGAATGTCGACATGCTCCATAAACTCGTCATAGCTAGTCTCAGAACGATCAACAACACCTTTGTCCGATACTTCAATGATGTGATCTGCAATTGTTTGAATAAACTGCCGGTCATGAGAAGTTAAAATCAATGAACCGCCAAAATTAATCAAGCCATCATTTAATGACGTAATAGATTCCAAGTCTAAATGATTCGTGGGATCATCCAATGATAAAACATTGGCCTTACTCAACATCATTTTAGAAAGCATGCAACGCACCTTTTCACCACCAGATAATTTGGTAACTGGCTTATTAACGTCCTCACCGGAAAATAACATTTTCCCTAAGAAGCCCCGTAAGAAAGTATTGTCACTTTCCTCTTTAGGTGCAAACTGGCGCAACCACTCTAGGATATCTAAGTTTTCATTTGAGAAGTAACTATTAATATCTCTTGGGATATAACTTCGAGTGGTCGTTTGTCCCCAAGTAACCGTTCCTTCATCTGGCTCCAGTTCACCCGCAACAATTTGCAGTAAAGTGGTGGTTGCCAAATCATTTTGACTCAATAAAGCTGCTTTTTCACCTGGTTTGACAGTGAAGGTGATGTTATCCAGAATCTTCACACCATCAATTGATTTGGAAAGCTTATCAACGCGCAATAAATCATTTCCCAATTCACGTTCTGGTGTGAAACTAATGAATGGATATTTTCGAGTTGATGGTTGAATGTCATCCAAAGTGATTTTTTCAAGCTGTTTCTTTCGAGAAGTTGCTTGTTTAGACTTCGAGGCATTCGCGCTGAAACGAGCCACGAATTCTTGCAGTTCTTTCATCTTTTCTTCTTTTTTGGCATTTGCATTTTCTTTAAGTTTGGCAGCTAATTGACTGGATTCCATCCAAAAATCATAATTACCTACGTAAAGCTGAATTTTACCGAAATCTACGTCACACATCATGGTACAAACGGCATTTAGAAAATGGCGGTCATGAGATACCACGATAACTGTGTTCCGGAAATCACCCAAAAAATCTTCCAACCATGAAATTGATTGGGCATCAAGTCCATTGGTTGGTTCATCTAAGACCAAAATATCAGGATCACCAAACAAAGCTTGTCCCAACAATACTTTAACTTTTTGGCTTTCAGTTAGTTCGCTCATTTTTTGAGCTTGCATTGTTTCATCAATACCGAGTTGTTGTAAAAGTTGTGCCGCGTCAGACTCTGCATTCCAGCCGTCCATTTCGGCAAACTCACCTTCGAGTTCGGCTGCTTTAATCCCATCAGCATCGGTAAAGTCCTCTTTGGCATACAAAGCATCCTTTTCCTTCATAATGGCATACAACTTTTTATGACCCATAATCACAGTATCCAAAACTTTTTCAGTTTCAAACGCATAATGATCCTGATTCAAACTTGACATCCGTTCATTAGGTGAAATTGAAATATGACCCTTTGTTGGTTGGAGTTTGCCTTCAAGTATTTTTAAGAAGGTTGATTTGCCGGCTCCATTGGCACCAATAATGCCGTAGCAATTTCCAGGCGTAAACTTTAAATTGACATCTTCATAGAGTTTGCGATCAGAAAATTGCATACTCATATCGGTAACTGTTATCATTTAATATCCTCACTATTCTTGATAAATCCCCTTAAATCGAGTTTCAGATCTAATCCACAATTCTTAAAATGTATCACAATTTACTAAGCAAACGCAAGCCATTCGGGCCAAATAACGCCTAAAATAAGATAACTTTTTAATAATAATCTCTTTATGTTATTTGAATTCGTTTTCTTTCCGCAATTGCTTTTTCATGCTATTCTTTAGGTAATTAAATTCGAAAGCAAGTGAGGTTACATCATGCAACGTTCAGAACACGACTGTATAAAACTAGTTCCACTGTTTAAACACTTACCAGATGGCGATGTTGATAAAATCGAATCCATTATCATGCACAAACATTACGAGGCTGGCGAATCTCTATTTCTCGATGGCGACAAACTGAACACACTCATGATTGTCGCTAATGGCCAGGTCAAAGTTTCAAAAATTGCCGCCAATGGTCGTGAACAGCTTCTGTATTTGTTACAATCTGGTGATTTTGATGGTGAAGGGGCCCTTTTTCAAGAAATGACACGCAGTTCTTCGGGTGTTGCGTTGATCCCGACGCAAGTTTGTCAGATTAGCCGTAACAATTTTCAAAAGTTACTCAGCCAATCACCAAGTATCAGCATGAATCTGATTAACGAATTTGGTCAACGGATTTCATCCCTTGAAAAACGCACGACCGAAGCTTCGACAGAAAGTGTTGAAGCTCGTATTGGCAATTATCTGGTTGAAACCGGGGCAAGTTTGGAAAAAGATACCTTTAAGTTGCCCATCAAAAAAAAGGATCTTGCGATTTATCTCGGCACCACGCCAGAAACCGTTAGTCGGAAACTAACAGAGTTCGAACGAAAGGGCTGGATTACACAAGGTCCTCAAAAACGGATTAAATTGATTGATAAGGATGCGCTGGTCTTGTTGGATTAAAGGTTACTATTCCTTTGTAGCCGAAATGTGTTAAAGAGAGCAACTTCCTCCGCTTAGCTACGATAGTCAAACGATTCCAAGTGCGAATCATTTAACTATCTAGGCTAATGCTCAGAAGCTACCGCTCTCTTGAACACTCTATTCTTCCTCCAGCCCATCGCCAGCATTATTGCCGACTAACGCCTGAAGCACACGAATCGCATGATTATCATCCCCACGCAATTTTTCCATATAATTACGCAATGCGGGACGCTCTTCTTTTTCCGCTAACTTAATGGCACGATCCACAAACAAATTTTGCGTCACATAATCCTGAACCGCCTCACTCACCATCTCATCAGCCGTAAAATACTTGTTCTTACCATTTTCACCAATCATCGAATACTCACTGTATTCCGCGGTTGTTGAAGATGGTTTTTCATTTTCATCTAAAAGTAGTTCCCCAACTTCATCATAGTGGGTTCGGTTTTCTCGAATCAAATGCTTCAACACATGTTGAATTGCTGGTGCGCTCAATCCCTTTACGTACCAAGTCACCTGATGTAATTTCGCATCAAGCACCGTGAAATTGGAAACAATATGATTCACCATTGCCCCTGCTGTGGGCACATGATGATCGATTTCGGATTGTTTCTGTTCTGCTGCAAATAATTCTTCTGGAGTTTTTGACATTTTTGTTTCCCCCTAATTTCTTAATATGCTTATATTCTATCGAGTAACTGCTGACGTTAAATTGATTAGGATCAAGTTTTAAAAAATTTCTAGTTCTTAACTACTTATTCTTTCGACCCGTTTTTCTTATGCTATAATCATGGTAGCGATTACAACAACTGTAATCATATTTAGCATAGGAGGAATTTTTTTATGAAATTAGGTGCAATTGAAGCTGGTGGAACCAAATTTGTATGTGCTGTTAGCGATGAAAATATTACTATTGAAGATCGGACACAATTTCCAACCACAACCCCTGAAGAAACAATGGCGCAGGTGTTTACATATTTTGAGCAACATCCCGTGGACGCAATTGGAATCGGTTCGTTTGGCCCTGTTTCTTTAAATGAAGAAGCCGATAATTATGGTTTTATTACCAATACGCCCAAACTAGCTTGGAAAAACTATGACTTTTTAGGTGCCATGAAGGCTCATTTTGATATTCCATTTTATTTCACTACAGACGTCAACGTGGCGGCTTACGGTGAATACAAGGCTGGCGCAGGTCGGGGCAAACAAAACATTTTGTACTGGACTGTCGGAACCGGCGTGGGTGCCAGTTATCTTCAAAATGGTGGATTTCTACAAGGCTACAGCCACCCTGAAATGGGTCACATCTTGTTGAGACACGATCCTCGTGATCATGGTTTTGAAGGCGTTTGTCCTTATCATGGTGATTGTTTTGAAGGTTTAGCTGCCGGACCATCCATTGAAAAACGGTTTGGTAAAAAAGGAAATGAAATTGATCCGAGTGACGAATTCTGGGAAATTGAAGCTAACTATATTGCACAAGCTTGCGTCAATGCCACTTTGATCTTACGCCCAGATATCATTATCTTTGGCGGCGGAGTTATGAAACAAAGCCAGCTCTTCCCTCAAATTCAAAAAGAATTTGTCAAACAACTAGCAGACTATGTAGATTTCCCTGAAATTTCAAATTACATTGTCCATGTTGAATTGGGCGATGACGCCGGAATTACTGGTGCATTGATGTTGGCTAAAAAGGCCACTGAATAAAATTAAAACCAAGTTTAGTTGGATAGCGAGTCATCCTTAACGGACTTTCCGTAATTGATGGCCGCTATTTTTAGTTGGTCAAAAACCACTCTGCTTCCCCTCTCTGCGTAAGTAAGCTAAAATACACTTAACAAAACAAAATTAGGAGTGATTAATTTGGCAAAATACGAAACATTATTACCTCGATTTTTAAAATATGTAAAAGTAAACACACGCTCTAACCCAGATTCAAAAACAGTTCCCACTGATCCTAAGGAAGTAGCCTTCTTAAAAACACTTGCTCAAGAGCTTACCAATCTTGGTTTACAAGACGTGCATACCCAAGCACAAAGTGGCTATGTCGTAGCTACTTTACCTGCTAATGATGGCGGCAATACTCCTGTATTTGGTTACATTGCCCACATTGATACCGCCGACTTCAACGCGGAAAACATTGATCCTCAAATTCATGAGAATTACGATGGTGAATCTGATATTCAATTAAGTAAAGATGGCAAATGGGTGCTTAAAACTTCTGCATTCCCTGCGTTACACAATTACAAGGGTCAAACCTTAATCACAACAGATGGCACAACTTTGCTTGGTTCTGACGATAAATCTGGTGCAGCTGAAATCATGACAGCAATGGAATATTACATTAACCATCCTGAAGTAAAACACGGTGAAATTCGCGTCGGCTTTGCCCCTGATGAAGAGACAGGAACCGGTGCTGATCATTTTGATGCAAAAGACTTTAACACCAAATATGCTTACACTGTTGATGGCGGTCCGCTGGGTGAATTGGAATATGAAACATTCAATGCTGCACAGACAACTGTCGAAATTCAAGGTAATGAAGTGCATACGGCAACGGCCAAAGGTGTCATGGTTAATGCCCTTCAAGTGGGAATTGATTATCATAACCTCGTTCCAGCTGGTGATCGTCCTGAATTAACTGATGGCCGTCAAGGATTTTTCCACTTATTTAAGATGGAAGGCACTCCTGATCATGCTAAACTAGTTTATATTATTCGAGATCATGACCGCAAAGTATTTGAACAACGGAAACAAGAACTACAAAACATTGCAGATAAACTAAACGCAGACTTTGGTGAAGAACGCGTAACTGTTGAAACCCATGACCAGTATTACAACATGCGCGAAATTCTCGAAAAAGATATGACACCCGTTGAAATCGCAAAAACTGCCATGGAAAATTTGGATATTACCCCTGTAATTTATCCCGTTCGTGGCGGTACAGATGGTTCAAAAATTTCATTTATGGGTATTCCTACACCCAACTTATTCGCAGGTGGCGAAAATATGCACAGTCGTTATGAATTTGTTTCGGCTCAAACCATGGAAAAAGCAGTTGATTTGATTTTAGAAATCAACAAGCTAAATAGTGAACAAAGTAACTAATTTTTCATATAGAAACTAAAAACGTTATTCGGTTACCTGTTTTAAAAACAGATGGTGAATAACGTTTTTTTTGATAACTTTTTTTCATTTACATCAATTGTGCTAGAAAAAAATTCATCAGTTCAACAAAATAAAGATCCGAAAAGGGATAGATTTTCCTTTCAGATCCTTATTTTGCATAAACAGGTTAGTTTTGTTTTTTTAGCATCAAGTTATTGACTCATAACGGCGTAATTAATAACTTTCAAACTTGAATATGTTAAAACGACTATTGAGGTACTCTACCTAATAATTTCTTTGGTGTTGTCAAATAAATTGAGAACTATGAGGATTACAAATAGTAATATAGCTATCATAAAAACGGAATGAAAACCGTTAAGCAGAACTGAATTAATTGCGTTTTGCAATGAATGACCATTCCTAAAGGGAGTATTTGAACTGATAGCGTTATTTAATTTACTAATTGTTAGCGACTTATTCGCTTTAACTCCCTGGTTTAAAGCGAAGTTAAAGACTAATCCGAAAATACCTGTCATGACGGTTTGTCCCAATGTTCGCCCAAGTGTGAGCATTGAGGATGCAGTCCCAATATTTCCCTTTGGCACAAGTTCTTGTGCTACAACGGTATTCATGGTAATGATAATACCAAGACCGGCACCAGTTATACCGGCAATAACATAAAACATCATTATTGGGAAATTTGTTCCTGCAAAAACTAAAGGTACGTAAAATGCCGTTTGAATTACAACTATAGGCAATAATATACTTCGGAGCAAATCGTTTTAAGAGGCCACCTACAAAAAATGAAGTTATCAACCATAAAACAGGACTGGGTGTAATAGCCAGACCAGCTATTGAAGCCGATACATGGTAAATTGACTGTAACCACATCGGAAAATACACTTGAAACCCAATCTGCACACCAGAAAGCAGTAAGGCTGTTGTTATCTGAATTGAAAAGGTTCGATTACTAAATAATTTTAATGGGATTAATGGATCTTCTGTACGTCGTTCGACCATTATGAAGAATACCAGAGCTGCAGCAAAAGTAATAAACGGTATCAACCAGAACATGAACGAGGTACTTTGCTTGCTAAGATTTTGTAAGCCAAGGAGAAGTCCAATTAAACTTGCCGAGAGTAAAACTATCCCTGGATAATCAATCTTAATCTTTTTCGCATTAAATGAGGATTCATGGTAACCAAATACGATTAATCCTAAAACAAGGATACCAAGAGGCACATTAATAAAAAATACCCAATGCCAATTAAGTTTGTCCACTATAAATCCACCAATAAGTGGCCCAGCAAGTGCTGAAATACCCCATGCTGTATTATTTCATTGCCATAATGTTGGAACGTCTTTCAAAACTAAAAACGTCAGCGATGATTGTAAATGTTATTGGCATTATTGCACCCGCGCCGATACCCTGAATTGCGCGCGAAACAATTAGAACAATAATGTTAGGCGAAAATCCACAGGCAATTGAACCAATCAGAAAAGTTACCAAGCCAAAAATAAATATTGGCTTTCTTCCCAGTTGGTCTGCCAATTTTCCATAGATGGGAGTTGTAACAGCGGTAGTAAGCAAGTACATTGCAAATACCCAACTTTCTTGAGTAATACCATGTAGTTCACTCACAATAGTTGGTAACGCCGTAGTGATGATTGTCGTCTCCACTGAACTCATGAACGTTGCAATAAAAATTGCAGCCAGAGTAAGAGTTATATTACTTTTTTTACTTTTTTCCAAATGTATACCTCCATTATTTTTTTGCATTTTCGCGTAGCTAAATATTTATTTCAGCAACAAAAGATGGAAGTGCACGATTTCTATTATATAGCTAATCATTAATTTCTTGCAAAAATTTGTTTAGTGAATCCTTAAAAAATGAGCTTTTTTCATTCACTTTTTTAGGATGATTATTAATATCAATAAGTGAACCATAAGCATTGTTCCCGCTGCTTTCCGCTGAGCTCTAGGACCGCTCGGCAAAACAAAAGGCAGAATATAAGCACGATTCCTGCGGGATTGCGATCCCGCCTACGTCACCATCCGCGCCTGCTATTTTCCACTGAGCTCTAGGACCGCTCGGCAAAACAAAAGGCAGAATATAAGCACGATTCCTGCGGGATTGCGATCCCGTCTCCATCGTGCTTATATTCTGCCTTTTACCGTTTTGCCTCGCGCACTTTCACTTTATGCCACGTGGCCCTCCACCGTCTCAATATCAGCCTTGCCATCACGCTCCACAATGGCTGCAATTGCCGCCGTTATTCCCTTCACATCATCTGTCAAACTCAATGAAGGCGTATTTGGCCTGCTTGTCACCTGCTCCGGTAAAAACGGAATATGCATAAATCCAGCCTTCAATTCCTGAAACTCCTGATCAATCATATACTGTACCTGGTACATAATATGATTACATACATACGTTCCAGCCGTTGTCGACACACTACTTGGCAAACCTGCCACCCTAATCGCCCTAGCCATCGCCTTCACCGGCAATTGCGTAAAATACGCATTTTGACCATCTTCATGAACCGGCGTTCCTAGTGGCTGATAGCCCGCATTATCCTTAATCCGTCCATCATCAAAATTAATTGCTACCCGTTCTGGCGTCAATCCAAAACGACCGCCAGCTTGGCCAATACTCAAAACATAATCTGGTTTTTCCTTTAAAATAGCCGCATGCGTCACATCTGCACACTTGCCAAAAATTGTGGGGATTTCAATTTTCACAATCTGCGCACCTTTAATTTCATCTGGCAAACGTTTCACAGCTTCAATCGCCGGATTAATTTTGTCGTCACCAAACGGATCGAACCCAGTCACAAGAATTTTCATTTTTATATCCTCCTTAAATTTAAAATGCTAACACATACATCAATAAAATCTGAATAATTAACATAGGAATTGCAATTGGTGCCTGCTGTTTAATGACACCCAGCGGATCCTTCATTTCCATTAACGCCACCGGCAACGTATTGAAGTTTGCAGCCATTGGCGTCATCAACGTCCCACAATAACCAGACGTCATTCCGAGTGCCGCCACAACCACTGCTGATCCACCTTGCGCAACCACGAATGGAATCCCAATTCCAGCCGTGATAACTGCGAATGCCGCAAACGCATTACCCATAATAATCGTAAACACAGCCATTGCCACACAATACAGGACAACGCCCAGCATATGATTGCCAACCGGAAAAACACTGGAAATCGCATGTGCCGTCACGTTACCTACGCCAGAAGCTGTGAAAACCACTCCTAATGTAGCTAATAACTGCGGCAAAACTCCGGCCGAGCCAACCGAACGTACCATGCGTTGCGTATCGTCAAAAACGGCTTTTCCACTTGATTTGGTCAAAACAACCGCCACAATTAATGAAAGAATTGCTGCAGCGCCGATTCCAACCTGTCCGCCAAACGGTGTGAATTGGGCTACCAAAATAGCAGTCACAGCCAAGATAATGCTTGGCAGGAAAATCCACCCCTTTAATCGCAAGGCCGCAGATTCAGCTGTTTTAACATTAATTTCTTTGATATGGCCCACCTTGACCTGTTTTAAAAGAGACAGTAAGCCGATCACCAATAAAAATGCGCCCACTAATGCATTAGGAAGCCATTGACCTAGGGCAAAAATAACTGCAAACAAAGTCCAAAACAATCCAGTTCCATAACGAGTCGAATTCGTTTTGTCTCGAAACGATTCGATTGCAGCAATTAAAAAACCAACTCCAATTAACATGTATAGGAACGTTAAAATATTATTGATTAAACTAGTCATGGTCAACACGTCCCTTCTTTGTAAACTGGCGATCAAATAAGCGATTATATACAAATACTAGGACTAATGTAATCACGGCAACTGGAATGGAATATAAAACAATTCCCGTCGGATCGACTTTATACCCTAAAGATTTCATGGTGCTCGCCATCAATAACACACCACCAGATGCAACAAACAAGTTTTGCGCAAAGAAATTTCCAAAGTTTTCTGTAGCCGCCGATCGTGCTTTAATTCGATCGACATCTTTTGGTGTGAGTTTTGCTTCAACACTCGCTGCTGCTTGCGCCATTGGATTAATCAAAGGCCGGATAAACTGGACCTGCCCTTGTAAGGTAATTCCAAAAACACAGGCTAATTCTCTAATTAATAAATAGATATCAAAAATTCGCCCGGGGGTTAAGTTTTGTAGACGATGAATCAAATTTACGGCAGATGCCTTTAAGCCATTGCGTTCGATAACGCCAATCATTGGCAAAGTTAAAAAAAATAAGGACACCATCCGATTGTCTAAAAATCCTTGCCCTAAAATCGCTAAAAATTTTGTAAAATCGATTCCGGATGCTAATGCGGTGGCCAGTGCCGAAATCAAAACGACGGCCACAGTGTCTAATTTGAATGCAAATCCCAGTATAATAACTAATACACCAATTAAACGTATGTATTCCATTCGCTTGTCCTCCATTTCATTTATTGAATGATTCTAATTTTGTTATCATAAATTTAGCATGAAAACCCATTCAGAGCAAATCAGATAATCAAAAAAACAAGCTGCCCTTAAGCAACTTGCCTCACAAAATCATTCAGTTCTACGACCAATCCGATTCGCTAACAGATGATTCGCTGTTTGCGCGGATGCGTTGAACGATATAAATTCCGATACCAATCACAAATCCAATGATGGCAGGGGTTAGCCACGCAAACCCTTGGGAGAATAATGGCACATATTTACTTTCAAAACTAGTTAAGCTTTCCACAAAAGCTGATTTGGCAATAAACGCAGGAGCTGCATTTAATCCATCGACGATTGCTGGGACGATGGTAAAAATCGTTGTGCAAATGTAAACCACTCTCGCACGATGGAATAGTGGGGATGCCAGCGAAAGCAAAATCAATGTGATACATAGTGGATAGATAAACATTAGGAAAGGTACCGCCGCATTAATAATAGTTTCAAAGCCAAAGTTAGAAACTACAAATGAAATTGCTGAAACGATAATCACATATGTTTTATACCCGAATTTAGGAAACATACTACTGAAGGCAGTCGCAAACGAGGTGGTTACCCCAATAGCCGTAGTCATACACGTGATGGTTGCCATGATTGCCAAGATGTAAACACCGGCATTTCCAAAGAAGTACTGGGTAATTTGACCAAGAGCAATCCCACCGTCATTCGCAATTTTCAAATGGCCAAGACTTGTTGCCCCAATGTAAGCTAATCCGGCATAAATTAAGGCCATCGCACTTGCAGCAATGATTCCCGCTTTGACAGTTAAATTAGCCACTGTTGATTCTTTTTTCACACCCAAAGCCTTAATTGCCGTGATCACAACAATTCCAAATTCAACAGATGCCAAGGCATCCATCGTTTGATAGCCTTGAATAATTCCGTTGGTCATGGAACCATTACGCCAAGCACCGGTGACAGCTTGCCCTGCTGTCGTGCCCATAGGTTTGAAAATTGCAACGGCAATCAAGATAACAACCATAATAATGAAAGCCGGGTTTAAATAACGGCCAACATAGTCCACAACTTTATGCCGATTAATTGAAAAAAGGACAACTCCGGTGAAGAAAAAAGCGGAGTAGATGAAAAGCCAGATTGGTGCGGTAGCAGCACTCACATGCGTGGCAATTCCAAATTCAAACGGCACTGTGGCTGTTCGTGGCGTGGCGAATGCTGGACCGATGGCAATATACAAAATTACCGTGAAGATTAAAGCGTACGTTTTACCAATTGGTTGAGCCAGTTCGTATACACCGTGGGTTCTGGTAATTGCAATTGCGGCAACACCTAGTAAAGGTAAAATTGTGCCTGTAATGATAAAACCAATAATTGAACCGATAAATGCTGAACCAGATTGTTGACCAATTTGCACTGGAAATGTTAAGTTGCTTGCACCAAAGTACATTCCAAAAAGCATTGAAGCCACCACAATTAATTCTTTCCATGTAAATTTACGTGTTTGTTCCATTTATAAAACCTTCCTTTCTGTTTCTGCATTTTCTTATTTAAATCAAAATTCTATGAGAAATAAAAAACGTCCCTCGGATTAATTAATCCAAAGGACGTTTACACGTGTTACCACCTTAATTTACAAGCTTTTCACAAAACTTATCTTGCCATGTACGCCGTATTTTTCATCAAAAACACTTGATACATTGGCACTATATTGGGTGCAACCATAATCATCTTAGCGACGATTCCACTCATTTTCATCTTTTTAAACTAGGAAATATGTTTTTTCAGCGCCAAACACTTTCTAAAAATTCGCTAGCCTATACTCCGTGAAAACTTCCACACGTGTTTCTCATTTATATTTAATGTTTTTCATTATAGGACTGCTGAAAGTGATTGTCAAATGTAAATTTGCATCTTTAAAAAAACAAATATATCTTCTTTGTTTCGTTCCAACGTTGGCGCAAGTTATGATCCGATTGGCAAGATATTCAATAAACCCCTGATTTGTGCAATATATTTTTCAATTTTACTAATGCTAATATCTCAATATGCTTGGTGAATGATTTCAAGCAATCAATTACCCTTCATAAATTCTTTAAAAACATTATATTTTATATTTTCCATCCAAGTTTGACAACTGACAAGACACGCGCTAAACTTAGTCCAAATTAGATAACAATTAAAAGCAATGAAGAGATGAGTACGATCCCACATTTTCATAGAGAGCCTCTTCTGGTGTAACGAGGTAAAATAGTGAATCTGAACATGGTCTTGGAGAACATTCCGCATTAAGCCTCGGCAAAATGCAGATGGGTGCGCCCATTATCGCGCCGGGACTTCCTTTGCGGAGTTCTTCGAGGAAATAATTTTATTATTATTTCAAACCAAGGTGGTACCGTGACCATTTCTTTGGCTCTTCGTCAAGAAGTACTGATGAATTAATTCAAGGACGTAGTCCTTA
>NZ_DOEM01000018.1:2142-7760 GCF_003533255.1 Pediococcus sp. | reverse complement strand
CCGAAAATCTTTCTTGCTCCAGTCGATGTCGATTCTTGTGGTAAACTCGGCCGCAAGAACTCGCACTACGTTCCAGCCCGAATTTGCTGGAAGACGGCATTTTATCTAATTTTGCTGCCATGAACGTTTTCGTATCAAGCAACAAGATAAGTTTTTTGTGGTTTCAACCTTTAGTTAACCTATGAAAACCAGAACACGGCTCTTTTTGAGTTTTGTTCTGGTTTTTTCTATATAATGGCCTTCAGAAAAGACGCTTAGTGCTAAACATGATACTATTAAAGGGAAATAAATTTTGTAACTGCCTGGGGGAATGGCTAAGATGGGTAAAATCAGAATAAATAATATGAGCTTTCATACATTTAACGGTGTGTTTGCTGAAGAAAAGAAACTGGGTCAGCGCCTTGAAATTGATGCTGAACTCACCTATCCAATTGAAGAGAAGGTTCTGCACGACAACCTGAAAGAAACGGTTAGTTATGCGGACGTCTACCAAACCATTGAAGATTTCGTTTTAAACAATAACTACAATTTAATTGAGAGTGTGGCTAATCATCTTTTGAAAAAAATTCTGGCCACCTACCCGACTATTCAGGCCGTTAAATTAAAAGTGCGCAAATATAGCGTCCCGATTGCCGGAATCTTTGACAACATTGAAATTGAAGTTTCCGGAGAACAGCATCATGAATAATGACGTTTATTTAAGTGTTGGCTCTAATCTTGGCGATCGCCAGGCCAACTTAAAACAGGCTGTTAACCTGCTCGACCAGAATTCAGCCATCAACGTTAAAAAAGTTTCGCCCATTTATCAAACGCAACCGGTGGGTGGCGTCCCGCAAGATGACTTTTTAAATATTGCCATTCACTTGTCCACTTCTTTAGATGCCCATCGTCTTTTAGATGAGTTACATCAGATTGAACAGAATTTGCGTCGGAAACGGCTTATTCATTGGGGACCCCGGACAATTGATTTGGACATTTTGTACTTTAATCACGAAACCTATCAGGATGACACATTAATCATCCCCCATCCCGAAATTGCCAACCGCCGTTTTGTGCTGATCCCACTGTTAGATGTTTTAACAGATGACAAATTGATTGCTAAAACCCAGCAACAATTACAAACGACGCCTGACCAGAATTGGGTAGAAATTTTACATGACTAAGAGGTAACCAGAATATGATCGAAAAAAATAAAAAAAAGATAGAAAACGCCGTGCATGACATTATTGAAGCCATTGGCGATGACCCCAAAAGACCTAGCATTCAAGAAACTCCCGCCAGAGTGGCCACAGCCTATGAAGAAATCTTTGCTGAAACTGGCAAGCAACATTTTGAGGATTACAAAATTTTTAATGTTGCCGAAAATGCCGGTATGGTTTTGGTGCAAGACATTCCTTTTTATTCCATGTGTGAACACCACATCCTCCCCTTCTTTGGCACGGTCAATGTGGCCTACGTTCCGCAAAACGGTAAAATTATTGGCTTGAGTAAAATTCCCCGGTTGGTCGACTTTGCCTCGCACCGACCAAGTGTCCAAGAAAACATCACAGTGATGATTGCCGATGAATTACAACGCATTTTAAACCCTAAAGGTGTGGCAGTATCGATTTCTGCACGCCATATGTGCATGGAAATGCGTGGAATCAACAAATCGGGTCTATTTACGTATACGAATAAATTTTTGGGCACCTTTGCCGATGATCACGAGTTAAAAAACGAATTTCTCCAACAGACGCATCAGAGGTAATCACTTACCATGAACGAAGACCAACAAACCTACCAAAATTTAATTGCAAAAATGAATCATCAAGTTCTAGTCACTCAAGATAATCGGGTAACCATTTTACGAAAAATCCTGGTTGACCTCCATTATCCAGATCAGAGCTATAAAATTATCCACATTGCCGGAACCAATGGCAAGGGGTCATCCGGTGCCATGTTGGGAGCTATTTTGCAGGAAAATGGCTACCACGTGGGTCGTTTTTCCAGCCCCGCGATGTTAGACGACCGCGAACAAATTAAACTTGATGGACAAATGATTAGTTATAAGGCTTTTCTTCAAGCCTACCAATTTATTAGTGACACGCTGGGAAACCGAGATCAGGTCGCTTTGCTTTCAATTTTTGAGTGGTTTACTTTAATTGCCTTGGTTGCTTTCAAACAGGCAAAAGTAGATTTCGTGATATTGGAAGTCGGATTAGGTGGTAAAAATGATGCCACAAACGCAATCTCTGCGCCATTATTGACTTTGTTTACGCACATTGATTACGATCATACCCAAATTCTCGGCCATACCATTCGCAAAATTGCGACTCAAAAATCCGGTATCATTAAATCGGGTTCATCAGTGATTGTTGCACCCCATCAAAAACAAATTACGCGTGAAGTCTTGCGGACTGTGGCTGATAAACACCATGTGGCCATCCATTTTGTGCGTAACATTCAGTTGAAAGTTTTAAATCAGGATCAGACAGGCACCCAAGTCCAGATTAGTGGCCCCCTAATTACCAAACAAGTTTATCAACTGGGCTTGATCGGTAACTTTCAACTAGATAATTTAGCTACGGTTTTAAGTGCTGTAACTTGGCTTCGGCAAAATGGCACGTCACTCGACCAACAGTGCGTTTACAAGGCTCTATCACAGCTCAAAGTTCCCGGACGTATGCAGATTATTCAGCAGCATCCCACCGTTATTTTGGACGGAGCACATAATCCTGATGGTGCTAAACAATTAGTTCAATCATTAAAAAGTTTGTTTCCAAATCGAAAAATCCATTTTCTATTGGGCTTTTTGGCGGATAAAAATTACTTTGAAATGTTGAAAAGTTACTTACCAATTGCAACTAATGTGTATGTGAACACGCCCAGTCAGCATCAACGGGCTTTAGACAAATATCGCCTTGCCACTGTGATTCGAAATGAGTTTCATTTTGCTAACGACCATCTTTTTGAAACCAACGATTCACACGAAGCGCTTGCCCAAGCTCGGCAAAGAAGTTCCACAAACGATGTCATTATCATTACTGGTTCCTTTTACTTTATCAAACAATTTGAAGGTGAATTTCATGTTTAATCAACCAATTCTCATTGCTTCTAATAACCTAGATAAAACCATCGAACTTGCCAAATGTTTTAAGGTAGCAAATGTGCACGCCCAGTCCTATCAAAATAAGCTTGCACGCACAACCTTTCCAAAGGAAGGTACGACAAGCTATTTAGATAATGCGCGGCAAAAAGCAATTTTTATTGCTGAAAAGATGCCTCACGCTTATGTTTTAGGGGATGACTCTGGAATGATTGTAGATGCTTATCCAGATAAATTTGGTGTTGAAACTTCACGCCAACTAGTAGATTATCCTACAGATAAAGATAAAAACGATTATTTGATCAATTTGGTGGCCGGTAAATCACGAAACGTGACCTTACGGACAGATCTGGTTTTATGTTCACCTAGTCACCATCTGTATCATGGTTTTGGCGAGTTTAAGGGGACCTTTAGCGACCAAGAACGGGGCCAAAATGGTTATGGCTTTGACAAAATCCTCATTCCTCAGGGTGAAACTCATACCCTAGCCGAGATGCCAGATTGTAAAAAGGCCCCTTATTTACATCGCACAAAGGCAGTTCATAATCTTCTAAAAAGGGCGGTTCAAAACGAATATGAATATTTCTGACAAAACTGAAGAATTTGCACATCCCGATTCATTTGAGGCTCAAATCGCCTATGATACGTTACGTAACGCGCGTAAAATTGCGTTGCAGTTTACCGATCTATCTGAACCAGAAGTGGTCAAACTAACCAAATTATTGGCAGCATTTGATGTTCCCATTCGAGCCAACAAAAATAGCGTCCAGACCGTTCTCCCTTTGACTGCGTTTCAGTTGTTTATGGAACATTTCAAAGATCGGTTTCAAAACTCTGTCAGTCAAGAAAAGTTGACCGAAATTTATGCGCAGCACGGCGTTTACTGGAATTATGGAAATCAGCACCGCGATTTAATTCAAAAACCTTTAATTTACGGTATTTTAAATATTACCCCGGACTCATTTTATGATGGTGGTCGTTATTTTGAACCTCAAAAAATCATGGATCGCGTTGCTGAGATGGTTGCGGCTGGGGTGGACGTCATTGAACTTGGCGGACAAACCACACGGCCGGGTTTCAAAGAAATAACTGCCGATGAAGAGTTAGCGCGCATTATGCCTTACGTAAAGCAGATCCACGACTCCTACCCTCAAGTCACTTTAGCTGTTGACACCTACAAATTTGAGATCATGCGTGACATCGTTAAGGACGGCGAAGTTGATATTATAAATGATGTGAATGCCTTCACTGACGATCCGCGTAAACTTGCTTTATTGGCACCAACTAAAATGGGCTTGTTAACCATGCACAGCAGTCGTGACACTGAGTATGACAATTTGACTCAAGAAATGCGAAACTTTTTCAAGCAGAATCTAGATCAATTGACTGCTGTTGGAATCGATCGCGACCGTATCGCCTTAGATCCCGGAATTGGTTATGCCAAAGTTGCAGACGGTTATCAAGATTATGCGATGATGCGCAACATCGATCGGTTTAATGATTTTGACCGCCCCACAATGATTGCCATTTCCCGTAAGGGGTTTGGCGCAAAATTATTTGGTTTAAAAAAAGAGGACCGTTTATCGGTCACTCTTATTGCAGAAACTTATATGTATTTGCATGGCGGAAATATTTTGCGCGTCCATGACATTACGGAAACGAAGCAACTTGTGAAGATGCTTCAAACCATTAACAATGGGTATTGGTTCAAAAATGCTAGTAAAAAAGATTGAGACATTTTTCTCAATCTTTTTTACTAGTTTTAATTTGAAGGTAACATGGTTGCAAACGATCCGTCCCAAATACTTTCATGATGCTTGATGATTATTTGAGCATTCAAAAGGTCTGAGTCAAAGGTTGTGGTTAATCCCCTTGTGACTTCAACCTCATAATTTAGATGACGTGCAACCCGAATTGTGGTGTCCACGCAATACTCAGTTTGACCGCCACAAATTTCAACACTATGCGTGTTGTAGGTTTTTAAATAAGCCTCTAAATTAGTGTGATAAAACGAATCGGGTGTTGTTTTGACGATGAATTCATCTTTCTGCGATTTAAAGTCTAATTTGTCGGTTAATTCAAAGGCTTCGGTATCGCTTGGAATCTCATCATCGGTAGTTTGGACGAAAAAAATCGCCTTTTTTTCTTGTCGATAAACGGCGATTCGTTTGTTGATGCCTGCCACAACTGCATCAAAATTCGCCATTTTATGCAATGCATTTTGCATATCAATTACAATTAAGACATCTGCCATTATATTTCCTCTTTCATAAATCAAGTTTGTTTGACAGTACTAAATCTAAAGTACTTTCGGTATCCAAAGACGATCTATTTCCCTGTTCAAGGCATCATCAATCAAGTAATACGCTTATGAACTTTGCGAATAAGTTCAAGAGAAATGAATTGGTAATGCAAATATAACTCCCCAAATGAGCATCTTGTCCTATTATAGTACAACTGAATGGAAAAGAGGAAAACGCTACATTTTTTATTTAAGAAATTCTTAAAAACAGTGAGTGAAACAAAGCGGTAA
>NZ_DOEM01000018.1:1862-2049 GCF_003533255.1 Pediococcus sp. | reverse complement strand
CAGTGAGTGAAACAAAGCGGTAAAGGCAGAGAATATAAGAGAACTGGAGGCGGGATCGCAATCCCGTTGGAAGTTTTCTTATATTCTCTGTCTTGCTTTGTGGAACTGTCCTATATCAGTGAGTGAAACAAAGCGGTAAGAGAGGAAATATAAGGCTCACCGTAAGCGGGAGAATTCCCGCAGTAGG
>NZ_DOEM01000018.1:0-1742 GCF_003533255.1 Pediococcus sp. | reverse complement strand
TATTTTTTCTCTTGCTTTGTGGAGCTGTCCTCAAACCCAAGAAAAAGAAAGTCTTCCTATTTACCATCCTGTTTCTGCACCGCAGCAGTCGCTACTGCGTTCACATAATTGAGTGGGTTATCAAAATTAGGCTGGAAAAACATATCCACCATTGATAAGTCATCGATGGTCATTTTAGTTTGAATGGCTAATGAAATAACATTTGCGGATTGGGCACAATCATAGGAACTGTAAAATGCCCCACCCAAAACAACCCTTGTTTTGGGATCCCAAACTAGTCGCATCAAAATGGGCGTTGTGGTTAACATAAAATCTGGCCGATAATTTTGTTCCAGTGTCACACTTTCAACCTTGACGCCCCGTACTTGGGCACCACTTTCCGTTAATCCAGACGAAGCCAAGGTTTTTCCAAAAAGGGCCACCGCAGATGAAGCCTGCGTTCCCATATATTTAACAGTTGGCTTTTCAATGTTATGACCGATTAAAACGCCCTGTCGGATAGCGTTAGTTGCCAAGGGAATATAGTCATCCTTGCCTGTTGGATTGTAATGCACAACTGCTGAATCGCCCGCCGCAAAAATATCAGGATCAGATGACCGCATATACGCGTCAGTAATTATTGCACCATTTGGTAGCATTTTTACTTTACCTTTCAATAAATCAGTGTAAGGTCTGAAGCCCGCGCACAAAACAGCAAAATCGGCTGTGTAACTATCCTTAGTTGTTTTTACTGTGATTTCACCTTCAAAAGATTGTACCATTTCATCCATAGCCAATTTGACACCATGTGCTTTGTAGTCGTCTTCAACTCGCAAACCAATTTCTGGATCAAAGTTTTTGGCTAAAACGTGTGGTAAACCATCAATCAAAGTAACTTGTTTACCAGTAACCGCCAATTGTTCAGCCAATTCTGCACCAATATACCCGGCACCAATGATAATTGCAGACTTAGATTTTGGCGCGGCTTCACGCAAAATTTTAGCGTCGTTCCAATCTTTACAAAGCTTAACCTTGTCATTATCGATACCCTTAATTGGAGGAATGACAGGTGCAGAACCAGTTGTCATCACCAACTTATCATAATGTGTCTGTGAAATTCTTCCAGAAACTAAATTTTTTACCTGAACCGTTTTTTGTTCAGGATCAATCTGCAACACATCATGTTCCATTTTCATAGTCGCCCCTAGTTTTTCAAGCTCCTCAGGAGAAGAATAAAACATTTTATTTGGATCTGAAACGTGATCACCAACCCATAACGCAATTCCACAAGAAAGAAACGATAAATTATCATTTCGTTCATATACAGTCACTTCATAGTCTGGATGTTCCGCTAGAATCTGTTTGGCTGCAAAAGTTCCGGCATGGGTTGCTCCTACTATAATTATTTTCATAATTTCCCTCCACAAGTTTTTTTGTTATCAAAATTATTAGTTTATTGTTAATTCAATTCTATTTTGTATGTCGGCAAATGTCAACGCTTACACATCTCTATTTATTGCTATCAACATTATATTGGCATTAATGCTATACGGTATATAATATAGATTAGAAAATATCATAAAGGAGGGCACCTATGAATATTCAAGTCAGTTCGGAAATCCTCGACGGACTAGTTTTGTCATTACTCACCCATCAGGATTTTTATGGTTATGCAATTACGCAAAAAGTCCAAGAATCCATTAAAATATCTGAGTCAACGATGTACCCCGTTTTAAGACGATGAAGGTAGTATGAAATCATGG